>JAFNWZ010000391.1 GCA_017379255.1 Akkermansia sp.
CTTCACCATTTCCGTGGCGGCTTCATCGTAGGCCAGAATGCGGGCGGAGGTGTCGAGCAGTTCTGCCTTGGTGAGCTCGTTTTCCTCCGTGGCGGCCATGTCCTTGAGCTCGGCAAAGAGCTGCCTGAGCACCGGGGAAAGCAGGTTTTCCGTCCATTCCGGCTGGCGCAGGCGCACGGTGCCGTGGTGGGCTTCCAGCTGGCAGTCTGCCCGGGCAGCGGTGAAGAATTCGCCCACGGCGGCCTGGGCTTCCTCGATGAGCTGCAGCAGGGTGGGCGAGGCGTTGTGCCGCATGCTGCCTTTGTGGGTGTGCGGGTTGTAGAGGCGCAGCAGTTCGTATTTCATTTCGGCCTCGCTGAGGGAAAGCCCCAGCTGGTTGGCGGCCACGTTTTCGATGGTGTGCGCCTCGTCCAGAATCACAAAGTCATTCGGGAAGATGAAGCCGGGCGGGCCTTCCGGCTCCACGGCCATCATCTCATCTGCCAGGGAGAGCAGCCCGAAGAAGAGCGTGTGGTTGAGCACCACCACCTGCGCCTCCTGCACCCGGCGTCGGGCTGCCTGGTAGGGGCAGTCGTAGCCGCAGTTGCGCGGGGTGCACACGTGGTTTTCGCTGCACACCTGCGCCCAGACTTTCGGGGAGATGTTGAGCTCGTGCGGCAGCTCTGCCAGCGAGCCTTCTCCGCAGTCCTTTGACCAGGCGAGCAAATCGTAGAGCTGTTTGGTTTCAGCCTGGTTGAAGAGGTCATCTGCCTGTTCCAGGGCGCGGCGCAGGCGGGTGCGGCAGAGGTAGTTGGCGCGCCCTTTGAGCAGAGCTGCGTCGAAATGGCAGTTGAGTGCCCGCGCCACGGTGGGTATGTCCTTGTGGAAGAGCTGCTCCTGCAGGTTGATGGTGTGGGTGGAGATGACCGCCTTGCGGCCGTTTTCCAGCGCAAAGCGGATGGCGGGTATCAGGTAGGCCAGCGATTTGCCCACCCCGGTGCCGGCCTCGGCCAGCAGGGCGCTTTCTCCCTCCAGTGTTTCCGCAACGGCCACGGCCATCTGCTGCTGCTCCGGGCGGAATTCAAATCCGCGCGCGTGCGAGAGCAGGCCGGTCTCGGAAAAATCGAGCAGGGTTTGTTCGCTCAGCAGCCCCATGGGCAAAGGTAAATCAGCGGAGGATGCGGTCGCCCGTGCCGGGTAAATCCAGGTAGAGCGGCAGGTTCGGGAAGAAGGAACGCAGGGTGTTCACATCGGTGTTGCCATCGATGAAGTACCACTTGTTGAGCTCTGTGCCGCGGGGCATGCTGGTGTCGGTGATGACTTCATCGCGCACGGCAAAGATATAGCTGCGGCGCTCCATGCGGGTGCGGCTGCCGTTCTGCGCCGGGATACTGATGACCAGCGTGGTGGGCAGCACCACGATGCGGCTGCGCTCCTGCGTGTTGCCGATGTTTTCGGCGCGCACGCGGCCGCGGGTATCCTTTCGCACCTGGCTGATAGCAGCCATGGGCGGGGTCACCACGTATTCAGCCGTGGCTTCGCCCACACTGTAGCTTTCCACCTGCACACCGTTCTTCTTCATCTCCTCACCCATGCGGGCATATTTGGCGCGCAGCGCTTTGTCATTGGCGGCCATGCGGGCTTTGGCCTGTGCCTTGGTTTCGCGGTCGAGCCCCTGCACGCGGCGGGCGCGGGCAATTTCGGCCTCTCGGCTGTTGTTGGTGAGGCGGTCGGCATAGGTGCGGCGCAGCGGGGGATACATGGAATCCACCGCCCAGCGCATATCGCAGTTGCGCACAGCGGCGCCGTATTGCTGCGCGGCAGAGCGGGCAGACTGCGCGGCTTCACTGGCGGCCTGGCATACACTGGCAACGGCTACCAGCAGAGTGGCAATCAGGGGGAAATGTTTCATGCCCCACATGTTACCATACACCTGCTTGCTCACGCAAGCCGGAATGGTGTTCTAAAAGGGAGAGGAATGAATATGAGGTAAATTGTAATCTTCCTAATCCTCGGGCGAACGCCCGCCGAATTCTGAGCCCGCGCAAGCGGGTAAAAGATGAAAGGCAGGGGTAAGCCCGCAGAGCGGGCGAAGCCCCTGTTATGCATAAAAATATTATGGAGCCCATGGAATGGGTGACAGAATGCGATGCAACTTATTGACGCAACCTTTCTGTCACCCGTTATCACGGGCTCCGATTCTTTTTTGAAATAACCGGGGGCTGCGCTCGCTAACGCGAGCTTACCCC
>JAFNWZ010000392.1 GCA_017379255.1 Akkermansia sp.
ACCCGGGGAAAATAATTCTGGAGAAACTCCTCATCATTTGCCACCAGTCTATGCCCAAAGCGCCCGGCGCTCCAGTCATCGCTTGCCGACATATACGCCCGTTGCAGGGGCGATACATGCCAGGTGGGGGTCGTACCCACCCCCGAGCAGCAACTCACATCCAGCTTATACCAGGTAATCGGGGTAAAACCGCGGAATTCCCAGCAGAACAGCAGCCCCGCAACTAACAGGAACAGCACCTCGCGCACCGCGGGATGCCACCTGTACAAGCCACACCCCAGACGCCACAGCCAGACGAGAAGCAGAAGAAGGGTGAAGAGCAAGGCGGCGCACACACTCAGCATCCAGGGCCACCGCCCCCCGACATCCTCATGCAGCACCACGCAGGCAATGACACCTGCCCAGGCCAGGCAGAAGGCGGCATACAATCCCGGCATCGTGTAGCGCTTCATGACTATAATTCTATGCCCTCCGGGAAGGCCTCGTGCCGCATAATCCCCCACATCTTATCAATGTAGGCAAGCGTGTAGAAATTCTCGAAATAATGGAAATAGTACGCCCCCAGCGGTGTGAGCCGGTAGCCGTTTTCCTCCCGGGTGATGAAGCCCAGCAGACGCGCCAGCCAGAATTCCATGCCGAATTCGGATTCCAACTCCGGGCCGAAGAATTCCTTGAAATCGCCGCGGTGCACCAGCGTGCTGTAGGCTCGCCAGAAGAGATAATACACCATGCGCTGGCGGCGGGTAAAGCGCGTGGTAAGCGCTGTGGGGAGCTGCCCGCTGCAAATGCGTTCGATATACGCCTTAACCGAGAAGGTATTGATTTTGAAGGAATCGCGCAAGAGCGTGGTAGCCGAGCAGCCAAAGCCCAGGAAGGTATCGCGGGTCATGCTGGAATAGCGGTGGCCACCGGGCTGGGCAAAGGTCCAGATGGAGTCACGCACGAGACCTTTGGCATAGCAATACTCCGTGAGCTCATCCAGCAGGCGGTGCTTCTGGCGTCCCGGCATGGCATGCACCGGACTTCCGGTGAAAGAAAAGTCAATGAAGGGATACACCGCCACATGGTTTGCCCCATGCGCAAAGGCCATATCCAGATCCTGCCGGATATGCTCCAGCCGCTGCCCCGGCAAGGCAAAGATGAAATCCATGCTCACCGTCTCAAACGGCACGGCAGCCAGGGCCGCTGCCAGCTTTTCCGGCTGAGGCGCCGGGCGTCCCAGACGGCGGGCAAACTCCGGCAGGAAACTCTGAATGCCAATGCTGATGCGGGTCACCCCGGCATCCCGCAGCAAAGCGAGAGACGGCACGTTGACATCTGCCGGATGCAGCTCTGCACCAATGCCATCCGTTATCTCGAAATGCTGCTGCAATGCCTGCACAATGCGCCCGAGCTCTGCCGCAAGCAAGGCCGGGGTCCCACCACCAAAATAAAGGCTTCCCACCCGCGTGCGCCCAGGCTGCATGCGCCCCACCATGCCGATTTCCTGCAACAAAGCCTCGGTATACGCGCTGGCGGCTTCCGGCGTATAGCGTTCCTTGCAGTAGGGACAGAAATTGCAGAGCGAACGGCAGAAAGGAATATGCACATACAGCCCCAATCCCGGGCAATCGGCATAATCGAGCACCGCGTCATTCTCTGCCGTGAAACGATATGGGGCAGAAGTGCGTGTCAACCAGGTGCGGGCAGCTGTCGTGAGAAGGCTCATGGCGATTTACACGTAGCGGGTGTAAGTGCGCAGCATCTCGGTAATGACCCGGAGGTTGCCCCGGAACACCAGCGCATATTCCGCGGCAAAGAAGTAGCCGCATTCATCACACAGACCAGGCACATGAATGCAGCGGCCACAGGTGGACAGCTCCCCATTCTCCATCACCACGCATTGGTAGCAAGGCGTCGGGAAATTGATGTCGATGATATACGGGAACGCACTGCGGAGGTTGAAAATGGGGTATCCCTCATCCATCAACTGCTCAATCTCCGCGCAGCAGGCCACTTTGTCCTCCCGGGTCAGCACCAGGTCCCGGGTATCGGGATAGGGCGTGTGGAAATTGAACGACACCGCACGCACCTTGGGCTGCAGGCGAGCCACATCGCACACGCTGCGGATGCAGCCCTTGTTTATCTGGTTCACCGCCATATACAGGCAGATATTATCAGACGTAGCCTGCTCGATATTCCGCATGATGAGGTCATAGGTATTACCACGAATAATGTTGTGGTGTTCCTTGTCGCCATCCAGGCTCAGCAGAATCAGGTCTGCCTCCGGCAAATCGAGTCCCTGCGTGCCATTGGTCACAATATTCACAATGCGGAAGCCCATTTCCTTTGCCTCGCGCACCAAATCGCGAATGGTCCTGCCGCTGTCCTTCCACAAAAAGGTCTCTCCGCCGCAGAAAAACAAAATGCGCACCCCCATGGCATACAACTGCTCCATCTCTGCCTTCACCTGGGCATAGGGATGGATGATGGCCGTCAGATTATTGACAGAGCAATGCTTACAGCGCAAATTGCAGCGGTCGGTCACAATGATGGTGCCCAGAATCGGCTTCTTCCGGCGGAACAACACCGTCGTGAGCCCGAAGAGAGAAAATTCCAATAAGGTAGATGCTTTCATCTGCTTCGAGCATAAAGAACAGAATACCAGAAGTAAAGGAAAAATTGACGATAGAGCCGACTTATGGCATATTAACAACATGGCACGCTGGGCATACCTCCTCCACCTGACACATCAGCTGCTCTGGCCCAGACGCGGAGCGCAGCGCATTGTGGCCGGCGTCTGCGTAACAGGTATTGCCTTGGGACTCATGCTGCAAATTGTCGTGCGAGGCGTCATGGATGGCATGGTGCGGGAAATTGACGCAGGTGTGCATGCCTGCATGCCGGATTTACTCCTCACCAGCCGCTCCGGCACCCTGCCGGACACACTGCCGCTCCCCGCCACCTGCACCACCACCCCCTGCCAGGCAGGCATCGCCGCCACCCCGCACGGACTCAGCCGCTACATCACCTGGCACAACCCCGCGCTCATCGCCCCGCTCATCATCAGCGGCCAGGGGGAGCTCCAGCCCGGCAACGCCCTCATCTCGCAAAGCCTTGCCGAAAAAGCGAAACTGCAACCAGGCGATTCCCTGCCCATCCAGTTCCCCGGCAACACCCGGATTTTCATCGTACAAGGCATCTACCGGGTACCGGGGCGCATGCTGGTGCCCGATATCCTGCTGCACCACTCCCTAGAGGGAGGCACCCCGGCGCTGGCCATCAACCTGGCAGAAGGAGGGCATATCAACACCATCATCCAAAGCCTGCAGGAATCAACGTCCGAGGTCGAAATCCACCCCACCCACGCCGACACCGCTGCTTGGTTCGGCATCATCCGGCGCGCCAAGCAAACCATGTGATTCATCCTCTACCTCTGCACCGCCCTCGCCGCCTTTGCCTGTGGCGCCCTGCTCTGGGTCATCTGCCTGCAACGGCGACGCGAACTCAGCATCATGGCAGCCTACGGCATGCCCCCGGGCAAGCTCTGCGCCATCATCCTCTGCATGGCGGACAGCGTTGCCGCCTGCGGCATTGCGCTGGGCCTCCAGCTTGCCTGGGCAACCCTGCATTGGCGCGAAGCCATCCGCAGCCTCCTGGCAGAGCTCGGCGTACAGGCCTTCCCGGTAGATGTGCTCGACATGCCGCTGCCAGCCCATACCACCCCGGCACTCTACCTCACCCACGCTGGACTTACCCTCACCATCGTACTGCTCAGCGCCCTGCCCGCCATGCGACTGGTTAAGCGGCTGAGCTCGCACCCTCCGCGCCAATGATTACAATTGCAGCCCGGCGGGTATGCGTTTCCGTCCTTCCTCTATCGCTGCTTCCTTGAGTTGCATGCGCACCCCCAGAAGAATATAAGGCTGCGTGCCTGCCGGGGCATCCGGTTTCAACTTCATCTCACACACCAGCAGAATCCGGTGCTCTGATTTTTCCTTAAGCGAAACCACCCATTCCTCACCAGAAGAAAACTCCAGCCACTCCAGCCCCTGAGCCTCAGCCCACGCCCGGGGTGATACCCCGCTCGGTCCATAAGTCATCGGGTCTACGTCCATCTGTTTATCCCACCCAATAGCCCCCACAATTCTGGTGTCGGGATTAATCCGCATCCGCACCTCGTGTTCATTTCCATAGCGCGGCATATCAAAGGTGAAGCGGGTATCCACATCCTCTCCCCACCATGGTGTGAAACCATGACCAATCTCAACGCCATCCGACAATTCAAATGCAGACGGCATAAAATCCACCTTACCAGCCGGACCGGAAGGTCCGCTATCATAAGCAAGGAAATTAACGACAACACCTGGAGCATACCCATACACCACAGGCTTCCACAGCGGTGATAAAGCCCAGCTTAGCCAGACCAGTACCAGCAGAGAAGAAAGAATCAGAATCACTCGCTTCTTCATATCCCTATTTTAACACAGACAATCTGTTAGACAAGAAGAAATATCAGGTGGCTAATTTTGAGGGTTCTGCTTGCATCCCTCCTCTCACACGCCGCACAGCGTGTTTTCATTCTTCATGCGCAAACGTAGGTTTGCGCGTTCATTCGCGCCCACAGGCGCGTTTTCATCTCTTCGCCGCGCGGCACAGCAGCGAAGACGGGTCTCGCGGGACGCTTGTTTCCCTATGGACGGGGATTTGTTCATCGCACTGCCTACTGGGAATGAAATCCAGCCTGCGGCTGGACGAAATCCTGCCTCCGGCAGGTCGAAATCCACACTGCGTGTGGTCGAAATTTGCGGGCTCTGCCCGCAAACGATGAAGCCCGCAATCCTTTCGGATTGCGGGCTTCATTAACCCTGGCAGCTATCTACTCTCGCGGGACCTGTCGTCCGACTACCATCGACGTGCTGATGTTTCACTTCCGGGTTCGGAATGGGACCGGGTGGGACCATCAGGCTATGACCACCAGGCTTCTGCCTTACTTCGTACTTCGC
>JAFNWZ010000393.1 GCA_017379255.1 Akkermansia sp.
CATTATCTGATAGTTTGTGACCTCTTGACCTGAATGCATTGTGTTGTAATCTATTTGCGTTGAAAGACGAAAGCTGGGCAAAACGTCGGCGGAATATTCGGCATCCGGTGGACTTATGTAGTGGAATATGCCATCAAGCGTTCTGCAGTCAATACTGCCTCAGGGGTGAATCAGGCACTTTAAGGCATGCAAAAAGCAGGCAGACGCAGATTGTGCTTGTGTTGAGGGATGATGTAGTTTAGAATGATTCCATGAAAGCGCAAGGTGGGGATAAGGAGATTCACATTCGGGGTGCGGTGGAGCATAACCTGAAAGGGGTGGATGTGGATATACCGCTCGGTGGCATCACGGTGGTGACCGGGCCGAGCGGTAGTGGCAAGACCTCGCTGGCCATGAGCACGCTGTATGCAGAGGGTCAGCGGCGCTATGTAGAAACCTTTTCGCCTTATGTGCGCCAGTTCATGGACCGCATGGATCGCCCTGCGGTGGAGGCGGTGGAGAATGTGCCGCCTGCCATTGCGCTGGGGCAGCGCAATTCGGTGAAGAACTCGCGCAGTACCGTGGGCACGATGACCGGGATGAATGAGTATCTGAAGCTCATTTTCTCGCGTCTGGCCGTGGGGAGGGATGCCGCGGGCAATGTGGTGCGACCGGCGACGCCGCAGGGCGTGGCAGATGAATTGATAGCGGCGCATGCCGGGGAATCGGCTCTGGTGTGTTTTGCGGTGCGTCCGGTGGGGACATTCGATGAAATGCGCCAGGCTCTGGAAGCACAGGGGTATCTGCGCGTGCTTTCGGGCGGGGCCGTGCTGCGGCTCGGTGAAGCCACGAAAGAGGTGCTGGGTATGGAGAGCTGGATGCTGGTGCAGGACCGCATCAAGCTGGTGACCGATTCCCGCGCCCGCCTGATGGAGGCGCTGGAAACCGCTCTGCATCTGGGGCAGGATGTGGCCTATGTCTCACGCCTGGGTGAGGATGGAGTCTGGGGAGTCCCCCGGCAGTTCCGCAGCGACTGGTATCCGCTGCAGGAACCGCGTCCCGGGCTGTTCAGCGGCAATTCCCCGCTGGGGGCGTGCCCGGCCTGCAAGGGCTATGGCCGCAGCATCACCTACGATTACAACAAGGGCATCATCCCCGAAAAGACAATAGCGGATGGCGCGTTGAAAATGCTTTCCTCAGCCACGCTTTCGGCCTGCTACAAGGACCTGGTGCGGGCAAACAAGCGCAGCCACGCGGTGCGGATGGATGTGCCGTGGTCCGGGCTGACGCAGCAGGAACGCGACTGGGTGTTCTACGGCGAAGCCGGGGAGCTGGATGTGTGGGAGGCATATGACCGCGGACTGTGGTACGGTTACAAGGGGATTTTTGACGATATGGAAAAGCATGCGCACAAGATGAGCGTGCGCGTGTTCCTGTCGTTCTACCGCGTGTACAGCGTGTGCCCGGAGTGCCACGGCGGGCGTCTGCGTCCGGAGGCCCTGGCCTTCACCATCGGCGGCCTTACCGTGCCGCAGGTGCAGGCGCTGCCTATGGATGAGCTGCTGCCCTGGCTGGATGCGCATGTGCTGGGCCACACCGGGGCTGACCGCTCGCTGGAGCAGGCGGTGAAGGAATTCCGCAGCCGCGTGGCCTATCTCTGCGAGGTGGGGCTGGGGTATATTGCCGCCAGCCGCCTGACGCGTTCGCTCTCCGGCGGTGAGATTGAGCGCGTAAGCCTCACCACCTGCCTGGGGGCGGCGCTCACGGAAACACTTTTTGTGCTGGATGAACCGACGGTGGGGCTGCATGCCCGCGACACCGTGCGGCTGATTTCCGCCATGCGGCGGCTGGCGCACCGCGGGAATACGCTGGTGGTGGTGGAGCATGAGGAAGCCGTGATGCGCGCGGCGGATTACCTCGTTGATATGGGGCCCGGGAGTGGTGCTGCCGGTGGTGAACTGGTGTATGCCGGTAATCCGCAGGGGATTCTGCATGATGCCCGCTCCCTCACCGGGCAGTATCTGAGCGGCCGGCGCTGCATCCCTGTGCCGCCGCGCCGCCGCAAGGGGAAAGGCTGCCTCCGCATCGAGGGGGCAGAGTGCCACAACCTGCATGATTTCACCGTGGAGATTCCGCTGGGGGTGTATAACTGCCTCACGGGTGTTTCCGGCAGCGGCAAGAGCACGCTGGCCTGCCAGGTGCTGTACGGCACGCAGCACCCCGGGGAACTGGACGATGAGGACGAGGTGCAGGTGCGCCACATTGCCGGGCTGGATGAGGTGGAGGAAGTGGTGTTGGTGGACCAGAGCCCCATTGTGCGCACGCCGCGCAGTACCCCGGCGGTGTATATCGGGGTGTTTGAGGATATCCGCGCCCTGTTTGTGGCCGAACCGGCGGCGCAGGCGCGGGGACTCAAGCCCGGGTATTTCTCCTTCAACAGCGGCGAGGGCCGCTGCCCGCGCTGCGGCGGCCTGGGGCAGGAAAAAGTGGAAATGCAGTTCCTTTCGGATATCTTTGTGCCCTGCGCCTTGTGCCACGGCACGCGCTATACCGAGCAGGCTCTTTCTATCACCCTGCTGGGTTACAACATGGCTGAGATGCTGGCGCTGGATATTGCCACGGCGCAGCGTCTCTTTGCGCATGAGAAGAATGCCCGCGCCCGCCGTATTGCGGCGCGGCTCCAGGTGCTGGTGGATGTAGGCCTGGGGCATCTGGGGCTGGGGCAGCCGCTCAACACGCTTTCCGGCGGTGAGAACCAGCGCCTCAAACTGGCGCATATCCTGGTAGATGCCCTCACGGCTGAGAAACAGGGTAAAGGCCGCCTGCTGATTCTGGATGAGCCGGGAACGGGGCTGCATTTCAGTGATCTGGAGGTGCTGCTGCGCGTGTTCGACCGCCTGGTGGAGCAGGGGAATACCCTGCTGGTCATTGAGCACAACATGGAGCTCATCAAATGCGCTGACCATGTGATTGACCTGGGGCCGGAGGGCGGCACCGGGGGTGGCCAGCTGGTGGCGCAGGGGACGCCGGAGGAAGTGGCTGCCACCGGGGCGGGCTATACCTCGCATTTCCTGGCCGATGCCCTGCAAATGGAGTATGACGAGTTGCCGCTCATGGCGGCGGAGGAGCATGATTCCAGCGTGCCGGAGGGTGTGATTGCCCTGCGCGGGGCTCGCCACCACCAGCTCAAGAATATCGATGTGGATATCCCCCGCGATGCCATGACCGTGGTGACCGGGCTTTCCGGCAGCGGCAAGAGTACGCTGGCCTTTGATATTATTTTCGCGGAGGGGCAGAAGCGCTTCATGGATGTGATGAGCCCCTATGCCCGCCAGTTCACCGAGCAGATGGAAACGCCGGATATTGACCGCCTGACCGGGCTGCCGCCCACCGTGGCGATTGAGCAGAACCGCTCGCGCGGCGGTTGCAAGTCCACCGTGGGCACGGTCACGGAAATCTGGCAGTTCCTGCGTCTGCTGTATGCCAAACTGGGGCAGCCGCACTGCCCGAAATGCCTCGTGACGGTGGGGCGCCGCTCACCTGCCGAGATTCAGGAACTGGTGCAGCAGGAGATAGCCGCCCGCCCGGCCAGCCTCATGATTGCCGCTCCGGTGGTGCGCAACCGCAAGGGGCATTATGCTGACCTAGCGCGCTGGGCGCAGAAGAAGAAATACCCCTACCTGCGGGCAGATGGTGTGCTGGTGACTCCGGAGGCGTTCACGCCGCTGGATCGCTACTCGAACCACGATGTGGATGTGGTGCTGGCGGAAATCAGTGTGCAGGGCAACCGCATTTCGGTGAATGGCCAGGAGGCGGATTACGCCGGAATCATGGAGACGGTATCCCGCGCGCTGGAGATGGGAGATGGCTTTATCCGCCTGCTGAAAGGAAAGCAGGAACAGCTTATCGGCACGCGTCTCACCTGTCCCTCCTGCGGTGAGTCCTTTGCCGAGCCGGAGCCCTCCACCTTCTCGTTCAACTCGCCGCGCGGGTGGTGTCCGCATTGCCTGGGCCACGGCCGCGTGGGCAAGGTGAAAGCCGGGGCTAAGCCGGATGAAAAACTCAGTCAGCTGGAGGTGGAACTCAAATATGACCGCGATGTGGAGCGCGCCGCCGCCAAGGAGGAGGAAAGCGTCAGCTGCCCGGTGTGCCGGGGCTCCCGTCTGAATCCCTTTGCCCTGGGCGTGACGCTGTTCGGCAAAAATATTGCCGAAATCGGCACCCTGGCGTCCGATGCTGCTCTGCCGGTGGTGGAAAGCTGGCAATTCACCGGGCGCGAGGCTGAGATTGCCCGCAATGTGATGGCGGAGATTGCGCCGCGCCTGCGGTTCCTGCAGCGCGTGGGACTGGGGTATCTCTCGCTCGACCGCGCGGCGACCACGCTTTCCGGCGGCGAGACCCAGCGCATCCGCCTGGCTGCCCAGCTGGGGTCGGAGCTGCGCGGTGTGCTCTATGTGCTGGATGAGCCGACCATCGGCCTGCACCCGCAGGACAATGAGCGCCTGCTGCATACCCTGGCGGATTTGAAGCAGCGGGGCAATACCCTGCTGGTGGTGGAGCACGCCGAGAACCCCAGGCTGTACGAAGCTCGCGTGCGGATTGCGAGCGGGGACGAAGTCTCGCTGAGGTTCGGGTTCCGCACGGTGGAGTTCAGGTCCGACGGGTTCTACCTCAACGGAGAAAGGCGTATGCTGAAGGGGGTCAACCGACAC
>JAFNWZ010000394.1 GCA_017379255.1 Akkermansia sp.
GGGCTATAAATTTCCGCTCGCTTTGCTCGCTGATAAATTACAATTTTTTGTTTTCTTGCGCAGAATAGCATCAGCAAATCTGAAACAGGCCCCGAAAAGCCTGTTATTCTCTCTTTTTACTTGAAAAGATGGAATATATAGGTTAGAGTCCAGGGTGATGAAAATTCATTTCTGTGGAGCAGCTGAAACAACAACCGGTTCCCAGCATCTGCTGGAGGTGAACGGCAGGAAAATCCTCCTTGATTGTGGCATGTACCAGGGCCACCGCGAGGATCAGATGCGCATCAACCGGGAGTTCCCCTATTTCAACCCGGCGGAAATTGATTGCGTGGTGCTCTCCCACGCCCATATCGACCACTCCGGCAATCTGCCCAACCTGGTCAAAAAAGGATACAAAGGCTTTATTTACAGCACACATGCCACGCGAGACCTCTGCCAGATTATGCTGGCAGACTCTGCCCGCATCCAGGAAAGCGACTGCAAGTTCCTCAACAAGATGAGCGCCCGCAAAGGTGGCAGCGGCAAGGTGGCGGAAATCATCTACACTGAGCAGGACGCCGAGGCCTGTCTGCGCCGTTTCATCAACATCGGTTACGAAATTGCCTTCCCCATCCTGCCGGGAGTCACGCTTACCTTCTACGATGCAGGTCACATCCTTGGTGCAGCCCAGATTGTGCTGGATATTGATGATGAAGAAGACGGCCAGCACAAGCGCCTCCTGTTCTCCGGCGATGTAGGCCGCGGCAACAACGAATTACTGCGCGACCCGGTTCCCGTGCCGGATGTCGACATCATGCTCATGGAATGCACCTACGGTGGCCGCCACCACGAAGCCCCCAGCCGGGATGATGAAACCTTCTGCCGCACTATCCGCGATGCTCTCAAACGCGGAGGCAACGTCTACATTCCCTCCTTTGCCGTAGAGCGCACCCAGCAGCTGCTCTACCTGCTCAACCGCGCCTATAAGGAGGGACGTCTGCCCAACTACCAGGTCTATGTGGACAGCCCCATGGCAGTGAGCGCCACAGAAATATTCCGCATCCACCCGGAATGTTTCAATAAAGAGGTGTACAACTTCCTCTTTGCCGAGCGCGACCCCTTCCAGTTCGAACAACTACACATGGTGCGCAGCATCTCCGAATCACAGAGGCTCAACAACCTGCGCGAAAATGCCATCATCATTTCTGCCTCCGGCATGTGCGAAGCAGGCCGCATTCTGCACCACCTCAAGAACGGCATCGGCCGTCCCAATAACACTGTGCTTTTCGTAGGCTACTGCGCAGCCAATACCCTGGGGCGCCGAATTCTCAACGGCGCTCTGGAGGTCCGTATTCTCGGCGATCTCTACCCGGTGCGCGCCCGCATCGAATCGCTGGATTCGTTCTCCGGCCATGCCGACCACAATGAATTGCTTCAGTATTTCCACGCCACCGGCGGTAAGAAAGCGAAAGTCTACCTGGTGCATGGTGAGAAAGAATGCACTGCGGCCATGCTGAAAGCCTTGCAGCAGGAACACGGCGGCCACATCGAAGTGGCCCGGCTGGACGCAACCGTGAGCTGCTGAGTCGCTGACCGAATGCGAAATTGACACAGAACTGGAGCTATTCTAAAATAGGCGCATGAAGAAGTTATTATGCGCCATGCTTGCGCTGATGCTGACCCTGGCTTCCGAAGGAAGCATCAAGGTGGCGAGCCTGCACCCTCTGCTCAGCGACATGGCTCGCGTAGTCGGAGGCAATGAGGTCGAAGTAGTGGATTTATTCCCCGCAAACGGGGAACTTCATGCATTTGAACCTACCGCCGCAGATGTGGCCGCCGCCGCCGGCGCAGAGCTGGTGCTGGCCTGTGGCAAGGGCGTGGAGCCGTACCTGCAGGATTTGCGGGATTCCTTGCCCTCCACCACCCGGATTGTGGAACTGGGCGCCACCGTGCCGGATGTATTCATCCCCGGAACCAGGATTGCCGACCCCCATTGGTGGAACAGCCCCAGCGCCATGAAACGCGCCTCCCGGGCCCTCCGCACAGAGCTGGAACGCACCTTCCCGGCTGGCAGGGAAACCTTTGCAAAGGGGCAGCGCCTGTATTCCCGCAAAATGGATGAGCTGAGACGTATTGCCGTGCTCAGCTTTGTACCGATAGAGCAGGAAAAGCGCATCCTGGTCTGTTCACACGCCGCCATGAGCCACTTCTGCAAGGAATTTGGCTTTACGGCCATAGCCGTACACGGTGTGGCACAGGAAAGCGAAGGAGACACCGCAAGTCTGGCTCGCATTCTCTCGCAATTGCGGCAGCAGAAGGTTACCTGCTTGTTCTATGGCGTCAATGATTCGCCTAAAATCATGCAGACCATAGCAAGCCAGGTGGGCGCCACCACCAGACCGCTGGTGCTGGATGGCATCTATCCCGCCCTGGGCAGTTATGAAGAAATATTCCTTTTTAATGTAGGAAATATCAGAAAGGGCTTATTCCTGGAATGATGATACGCACCATTCTTTTCACCCTGGCAGCAGCCACGGGCGGCATCATGGCGCAACCTGCGCCAACCTATGTATGCAGCCGCGTCGATACGCCTCTCCTTATTGATGGCAAAGGAGACGAGGAAGCATGGAAAAACACCCGCGAATTATCAGCGTTCCGGGATATTGAGGGCGGCGCCATCCCTCACCAGTGCCGGGTAAAAATGCTCTGGGATGACGATTACCTCTATATTCTGGCCGATATGGACGAACAGCACCTGTGGGCCACCCAAAAGGAACACGACTCCATCATTTACCACGACCCGGATTTCGAGGTATTCATTGACCCCGATGGCGATGGGCTCAATTACATCGAACTGGAAATCAACGAGCTGAACACCACATGGGATTTATTCATCACGCGCCCATACCGCTTCAATGACCCGAATATCCTGCATGATTGGGAGATAAAGGGATTGAAACACGCTGTGCACCTGCGCGGCACGCTGAATACCCCCGGCGATGTGGATGATGGCTGGAGCGTGGAGCTCGCGATCCCCTGGAGCAGCATCACCAGCCACGCTCATCTGCCCCGCACAGGCAAAGCGCCAGAGCCAGGCTGCAGCATGCGCATGAACTTCTCCCGAGTCAACTGGCAGGTAAAGCCCACCGCCGGGGGCTACGAAAAGCTTCCCGCGCCGGAGAGCAACCATGTTTGGGCCCCCACCGGTAAAATCAACATCCACCTGCCCGAGCACTGGGGACGCGTCATCTTCAGCCCGAATCCGCCCCAGGAATGGGAATCTGCCATGCCGGACAATTCTGATTCCGCCCGGCTGAAGCTGTATGAAGTGCTCAATGCGCAACTGGAGCACAGAAACAAGCTTCAGGAATTTGACCGCAGTATGCAGATGCCACCCGGAGTCAACATCTGTTTCCCCACAGATGATTTCTTTGTACTCACCACGGTTTGCAACATGACGGGCGCTCAGATGCGGCTGGACAGCGAGGGCCGCTTTGCCTGCACCCCGTCTGCAGGACATCACCCCGAGCTTTACCTCTGGGTACATGGCAACAACAAACGCAGCCCCATGGAATGGCTCCAGCAGTTCATCTGCTATGCCGAATCCGGCATTGATTCAGTCATCATTGATGGCTCCGTAGAGCGCATTGCACAGCTCACACCCCTGGCCAGACTGGCCGGGCTGCGGGTATACGCCTGGCTCTGGGCTCTGAACCGCCCGGGGGACACCATCGCTCTGCAACACCCGGATTGGTATGCCGTCAATGCCGAAGGTAAATCCTGCCATTTGCCACAGGAACGCCCCTTTGTGGAATATTACCAGTTCCTCTGCCCCAACAACCAGGAAGTGCAGCAGCATCTGCAGGAGCAGGTCCGCCAGCTGGCCGCCATTCCTGGCCTTACAGGCATTCAGGCAGATTACATGCGCCTGCCGGATGTCGAATTGCCGCAAGCTCTCTGGAGCAAATACGGGCTTGATATGAGCCACGTCATACCAGCCTTTGATTACTGCTACTGTGACACCTGCAAGGCTCTCTATGCCGCAGGTAGTGAGCCTGACTGGAAAAAGTTCCGCGAGCGCAGCGTAGCCGGTATCTTTAATCTCCTGGCCGCAGAAATCCGGAAGCATGGGCTCATCGCCGCCTGTGCCGTATTTCCCAGCCCGGAACTGGCAGCACGCATGGTGCACCAGGACTGGAGTATGTTCCACGCAGACCTGGTGCTGCCCATGGCGTATCATTCATTCTACAATAAACCCGCTACCTGGCCGGCAGACATTACCCGGCAGGCAGCGCAGGAGAGCCGGGGGCGCATTCCCATGGCACCGGGTGTGCACCTGCCGGACATTCCGCCTGCCAGCCTTCCTGGGCATCTGGAAACACTCCGCGCCACGGGCGTTCACGGCATCGGCATTTTCAGTGATGATGAGCTTACCCCGGAACACCTGGAGGCGATTAAAAAGTTTAAAGCAACTCCGCATGTCTTGCAGCGCCATTGACAAAAAGGGAGTCTGAACATAAGCTTAATCCGTTCCATATGTCTCCACGCGCCACATTTCTGCTCACACTGGCAGGGGTTATTCTGGTGGGAATCCCCCTGCCCCGGCTTACCAGAAAAAACGATACAGCCCCGGTTGAAATCAAAGCAGAGGAAGCAGCACGCCGCCATGTCTATGCCACCTTGCGTTACACTGGCCAGCCCGGGCAGCTGCAGGTGCGCCTGGGCAAAGATAACTGGATGGAAGTGGATTGCAGTCATTCACCCAGCGAGTTTGAGATGGAACTGCCGTTGAGCGGTCTCATGGAAATTGAGATACGGGGGCACTGGGAAGATGCCGCCCCGCATGCAGTGACGCTCACGCTGGAACCCGATGGCTACGAGTCCCGCAGTGCCACGGAATGGAAAGAAGAAGGGAGTAACAATCTGCACAGCGTATTCAGGTTCACATGGTAAACGAGCATCATGACCACATTTGCTGGGGTGGCGGGCACCACCACCACACCAGACACCAGCTGGAGCTGCAGAAGATAACCGCAGGCTATGCGGATGAACCTGTATTGCAGGATATCAGCTTTACAGCTGACTGCGGCAGCACGCTGGCTCTTATCGGCCCGAACGGTGCGGGTAAGTCCACCCTGCTCAATGCTCTGGCTGGTCTTCTCCCTGTCTGGAGCGGCTCCATCCTCTGGAATAACACGGCCCTGGCAGAACACCGCCACGAAATTGCCTACCTGCCCCAGCGCAGCGAAGTAAACTGGCAATTCCCCATCACGGTGCGCCAGCTGGTGGAAATGGGGCGTTACCCCGCAGTAGGCTCGTGGAAAGCGATGCGCTCGCACGACCGGGAAATTGTGGAGAAAGCCCTTTGTACGCTGGGCTTGCAGGATATACAGAATCGCCAGATTGGCGCGCTGAGCGGAGGCCAGCAGCAACGGTGTTTCCTTGCGCGGGCACTGGCGCAGGAAGCTCATATCCTGTTGCTGGATGAACCATTCACCGGGCTGGATGTGCCGGGAACAGAAGCCCTGTCCCAAATTCTGCGTTCCCTGGCGGCAGAAGGGCGGCTGGTCATTGCCTCTCACCACGACATGGCCACCGCACCGCAGATTTTTGACCAGGCATTATTGCTGCGCAAACAATTGATTGCCTGCGGCCCGGTGCAGCAGGTGCTCACCCCTGATAACCTGAAACGAACCTTTAATCCCGCATGAATGAATTCCTGCAATTTCTGAATGAACCGCTGGCACAGCGCAGCCTGTGGGCCTGCGGTGTGATTGGGTTCTCCAACGGCTTCGTGAGTGCCCTGGTGGTGTTGCGGCGTTCCGCACTGCAGATTGGTACTCTTTCCTGCGCGCTGCTTCCGGGTATAGCACTGGCCATTCTGCTGTTCGGGCTCTTCCAGCTCAGTATCCTGCTGGGGGCAGTGCTGGCCGGGCTCATGGTGGGGCTGGGCTCACTGTTCGTCTCACGCACTTCGAGAATGGAGCACGACACAGCGCTTTCCGTGCTGCATACCACAGCTTTCGCGCTGGGATACATCATTCTGATTACACTTGGATTGCAACAGAAAGTAGACGACTGGCTCTTCGGCAACATCATGAGCATGGGAGACACGGATTTGTGGATAGCCTACATCACCGGTGCGCTGGCTGTACTGAGCATCACCGCGTTACAACGCCCGCTGCTCATCACCCTCTTTGACCCCCGCGCCGCCGCCACCATGGGCATCCCCACCCGGGTGTTCAACTATGGCATCTTTGCACTCCTCATCCTGGTGCTGGTGTCCTCCCTGCAGGCCGTAGGGGCGTTCCTGACCCTGGGGCTGCTGGTAGCACCGGCTGCCACCATGTACCTGCTGACAGACCGCGCCTCGTGGTTGTTCTGGGGCGGCGGCCTCATTGGTGGTCTGGGGGCTATTTGCGCATTCTTCCTGTCCTACCCACTGGGCTGGCATCTCGGCGCTACTATCATCGTGGTGCTAGGCTCACTTTTCCTGCTGGCATATCTCTTTTCTCCGAAATACGGACTTCTCCGGCTGTGCCGAAAATGATGAGAACAGCTTTTCTGCTTGCGCCCGCCGGGTGTATATGATAGCATGATGTGCGTATGAAAATCACACTTTCTCCCCGCTCCTCCAAGGGCTTTACCCTTATTGAGCTGATTATTGTCATCGCCATTCTGGCAACTCTGGCCGGCATTGCGTATCCTACCTACATGAGCATCCAGGAAAATGCCGGTCGCACTGCGGCCAAGAAGGTCTGCACAGACATCGTCTCTGCTGTGGAAAGCTTCAAGCAGGACAACAACGGCATGCTTCCCTACAACACAGACATGGTTGAAGCTGACGACGACGACCAGATGTACCTGACCACCACTGCCGGTGAAGATGCCGACCTCATCAAGGTGCTTACAAACCGCGAGGATGATGATGCAGAACGCCGACTCAACTCCACCCGCGACATCTACCTGCGCTCTGATGAGCAGGACCAGCCCCGCGAGGGCCTCTTCGTGAACGCCACCGGCGAAGTCGGATTCTATGACCCCTGGGGTTCTCCCTACTACGTTGTGCTCTGCGAGGAAGATGCAGGCGCCAAGGATCCCTTCACCACCCGCCGCTACCGCGGCAAGAACTGCCTTGTGTACTCCACCGGTCCCGACCAGGAAGGTGTAGCCTCCACCGCAGCTCCCACTACTAAGAAAAAGCCCAAGGGCAAGCAGGCTCAGGCAGCCGCAGATGCTGCTGCAGAAATGCTGGAAGAAGCCCTGGAAGACAACGTATATTCCTGGAAGAACCAGAAATAATTAATGAACCAGTACATCACAGACGACGTTCGCCTCACGGGCATTCGCCCGCTGATATCCCCCGCTATTCTCATGGAGGACTATCCGGCCTCGCCGGAAGCCACCCGCATGGTGTATGAGACCCGCCACGCTTTCCAGAATATTCTTACCGGAAAGGATGACCGCCTTGCCGTCATCGTGGGCCCCTGCTCCATTCACGATACCAAGGCAGCTATCGAATACGCCGGTCTTCTGGCAGAAGCTGCCCGGAAGTATGAGAAAGACCTGCTGCTCATCATGCGGGTGTATTTTGAGAAGCCCCGCACCACCGTTGGTTGGAAAGGGCTTATCAATGACCCCTACATGGATGAGACCTATAACATCAACAGCGGTCTGCGCATGGCCCGTAACCTGCTTGTAGAACTCTCAGAGATGGGAGTTCCCTCTGCCACAGAGTTTCTGGATGTGATTACCCCGCAGTATATCAGCGACCTCATCGTCTGGGGTGCTATTGGTGCCCGCACCACAGAAAGCCAGGTACACCGGGAACTGGCAAGTGGCCTTTCCATGCCCATCGGGTTCAAGAACGGCACAACCGGCTGCGTGCAGATAGCGGTGGATGCCATCATCTCAGCCGAGCATCCGCACTGCTTCCTCTCTGTGACCAAACAGGGGGTATCAGCCATTGTTTCCACCAAGGGGAACGAAGGCTGCCACCTCATCCTGCGCGGCTCTACGGAAGGCCCGAACTACAGCGCAGAACATGTTCAGCGTGCATGGGACACCCAGCAGAAAGCCGGTATCAGCAACCGCATCATGATTGACTGCTCCCATGGCAACAGCCACAAGGACTGGAAGCAGCAGCCCGTAGTAGCCACCAGTGTGGCAGAACAGCTGGCCGCAGGTTGCGACCACATCGGCGCAGTCATGATTGAAAGTAACCTCTGCTCCGGCAATCAGAAATGTGGCCCGGACATGAAGTACGGCGTCAGCATTACCGATGCCTGCATTGACTGGAATGGCACGCTCGGTATGTTTGATGTGCTGGCTGCTGGTGTCCGCGCCCGCCGCAACCGCAAATAATACAAATTTCCCGCTATATCTGACTGCCGCGTTCCCTGTGAGCGCGGCAGTTTTTATTACATGCGGTGAATCCAGATTTGCAGACGGCGGCACATGCGCATCCAGAACACAAAGAAACCACGTAGAAACACAACCACCAGCAATGCGAGCAGCCCGATACCCAATCCTCTCCCCCAGCCATACACCTGAACCCCGGCCACTGCACACCCGGCGGCTACAGGAAGTCCCAGCAACACCGCTGAAATATACAAACACAGCGCCCGAACCTGCCGCCCGAAACAGGCAGAAGTAAAACTGCAAATGCAGAATCCGAAAATAACCAGTACAGCAGGCATGAGTCCGATATGTAATGTACGATACCTGCTTGCCGGAATCAAGAAAAATCGGTAAGCCGTGAGCGTTTCTTGACCTGCCATGCCAAATGTGCTACATTCCACCTTGTTCTATGGCCGATTCCCTCTACACCCGCATGGCGGATACCCCCGTCTCCAGCTACGATTTATCCCTGCGCCCGCCTGCATTCAGTGAATTCTGCGGTCAGGAGAAGGTGAAGGAACGCCTCATGCTTATGGTGGAAGCCGCCCGCATGCGCGGAGACGTGCTCGACCATGTGCTGCTCAGCGGCCCTCCCGGACTGGGAAAAACCACCCTGGCCAACATCATTGCCGGGGCGGTGGGACGCAAACTGCACACCACCAGCGGCCCCCAGATTGAAAAGGCGGGAGATCTTGCCGGCATCCTCACCAATGTGGAAAAGGGCGATGTGCTCTTCATTGATGAAATTCACCGCCTGCACCCGGCTATTGAGGAATACCTCTACCCAGCCATGGAGGATTTCCGGCTCGATATCATCATTGACCAGGGGCCGAACGCCCGTTCCATACAGCTGAACCTGCCCAAGTTCACGCTTGTGGGCGCAACAACCCGCGCCGGCATGCTCACCGGGCCGCTTCGCTCGCGTTTCGGACTCGTCAACCGCCTGGATTACTACTCAGCAGAGGAATTGTGCCAGATTCTGCACCGCTCGGCCGGGCTGCTGGATATAGACCTGGCACCGGCAGGGGCTCTGGCCATAGCCCGCCGCTCCCGAGGCACCCCCCGCGTAGCCAATGCGCTGCTGCGCTGGGTGCGCGACTATGCGCAGGTGAAGGCAGATGGCCGCATCACCGCCGAAGTGGCACAGTCCGCACTCGGCATGATTGATATTGATGATGATGGTCTGGAGGAGATGGACAAGCGACTGCGGGAGACTATTATCTACAA
>JAFNWZ010000395.1 GCA_017379255.1 Akkermansia sp.
ACCGGCAGAAAACATCTTTATTCTCACCAACCACCTGCAGGAAGCCGAGGTGCGCCGCCAGGCTGCCGAGCTGCCCGCTGAAAACATCGTGGCCGAGCCTGCCCGCCGCGACACGGCACCCGCCGTGGCTCTGGGCGTGGGTTTCATTGCCGCCCGCGACCCGCAGGCCAACATGATTATCATTCCCAGCGATTCGCTGATTCTGGATGACAACGCTTTCCGCGCTCTGGCGGAGGATGCCCTTTCCCTGGCTGGCCGCGAGGCCGCTCTCATCACCATCGGCATCAAGCCCACCTGGGCCTGCCCCAGCTATGGCTATATCGAACGCGCCGGCAAGCTGGAAGATGCCGCCCTGAGCCACAACTGCTACGAAGTGGTGCGCTTCCGCGAAAAGCCCGATGCCGCCACCGCCGCCGGATACCTGGCCAGCGGCAATTTCTCATGGAACGCCGGCATGTTCATCTGGAACGTGGCCCATGTGCGCAGCCAGCTGGCCGCCCACAGCCCGGAACTGGCCGGATTCATCGACCGTCTGACCGCCACTGCTGACCTGTCCGGATTCATCACTACCGAGTTCCCGCAGCTCACCCCCATTTCCATCGACTTCGCCCTGCTGGAGAAAGCCGACCGTGTGCTCAACTTTGAAGCCACCTTTGACTGGGACGATGTGGGCTCCTGGATTTCCGTGGGCAAATACCTGCCGCAGCAGGAGGGTGGCAATGTGAGCAACAGCCCGCTCAGCCAGGTGCAGGCTGGCAACAACATCATCTTCACCGATTCCGGCAAGCGCGTGGCACTCGTGGGAGTGGATGACCTCATCGTGGTCGATACGGGCGATGCCCTGCTCGTGGCCCGCCGCTCAGAGGCAGATAAGATTAAGAACATTGTCTCCGGTCTGCCGGAAAACCTGGTCTGATGCATCCTGCCCTTGGTATAGATTACGGTGAAGCGCGCATCGGCATCGCGGCCACAGATGCCTGCGGCATCCTGGCGCACCCGGTGGAAAGCATCCACCTGCAGCGCACCGAGCCACTGGAGCGTATCGCCACACTGGTAAAGGAGCGCGGCATCCGCACGCTGGTACTGGGTCTGCCGCTCCGCATGGATGGCACCGAGGGCACAGCCTGCGCCAAGGTACGCACCTTTGGCGAAAAGCTGCACGCGAGGCTGCCCGAGCTGCCACTTATTTATGTAGATGAATACCTGACCACCACCGTGGCGCAGGAAAAGCTGCACCAGGCCGGCAAGAAGGCAAAGAACTTCAAACCCATCATCGACCAGGCCGCCGCCGTGGAAATCCTGAACAACTGGCTGGAGGCGCAAGCTCCGCCCATGATGGATTTCTGAAACCTGCGGAACATAGAGTAAGCTCAAGCATACAATTTTCAGCGCCAACCTTGCCCTTGCAGGGGGCATTTAGCGTTCACGGCCTTCTGAATCTGCGTACAGAACGCCCATTTGCATTAAACTTTACCCTAAAACAGCCAAAGATGCTTGCAAACAGGCGGGCGGAGTGATAGAATCATCCGCAGAGCCGTATTGGCTTTTTTAATTTTTCAACTAAACACACAAAAAAAACACCATGTCACTCGAAACATTCTTCAATCCGAAGAGCATCGCAGTCGTCGGCGTGTCCGCTGATCCCACCAAGCTGGGCGCCGTTGTATTCAACAACATCATCTCCGCCGACTACAAGGGCAACCTCTACGGCATTAACCCCAAGATGGCCGGTCAGGAACTCTGCGGCAAGCCCTGCTACGCCAGCGTAGACGCTCTTCCTGAGCCGATGGACCTGGTAGTTATCCTCGTTCCCGCCCGCTTCACCGAAGGCGTGATTGACGCCTGCATCGCCAACGGCACCAAGAACATCTCCATCATCACCGCCGGTTTCGCCGAAGTGGGTGAGAAGGAGCTGGAGAAGCGCATTGCCCAGAAGTGCCTGGACAACGGCATCAACCTGCTGGGCCCGAACTGCCTCGGCCACATCTCCACCTTCGACAACGTGAACGCCTCCTTCGCCGACGGTTTCCCCGCACGCGGCAACGTGGCATTCGTTTCCCAGTCCGGTGCTTACTGCTCCGCCATCATGGACTGGGCCGCCGGCAAGGGCATCGGCTTCTCCCACTTCATCTCCATCGGTAACAAGGCCGTGATGGGTGAGGACGCCCTGCTCGCCGCCCTGAAGGACGACCCCAACACCAGCGCCTTCGTATTCTACCTGGAATCCCTCAAGAACGGTAAGGAATTCCTCAAGGTCATCAAGGAAGTTTCCGACACCAAGCCCTGCGTGATTATGGAACCCGGCAAGAGCGCCAAGGCTCAGGCCGCTTCCCTCTCCCACACCGGTTCCCTGGCTCCGAACTACCGCGTGCTCGAAATGGCTCTGCAGGGTGCAGGCGCCATCCAGGCCTACAACGACCGCGAACTCTTCGGCCTGCTGGAAGTGCTGCAGTACTGCAACCACAACCAGTTCGACGGCAAGGTTGCCGTGCTGACCAACGCCGGTGGCGTGGGCGTGCTCACCTCTGACCTCTGCGAAGAAGCCGGTCTTGACCTGGCCCCCCCCAGCGATGAGACCAAGGCTGCCCTGCGCGCCGTGCTTACCCCCGAGGCATCCCTGGGCAACCCCATCGACGTGGTGGGTGACGCCAAGGCCGACCGCTACGAAGCCGCCCTCAAGGTACTCTGCGAAAGCGGTGAGTACAAGAACATCCTCGTTCTGCTCACGCCCCAGCGCGTGACCGAATGCCCGGAGACCGCCCAGGCCGTCATCAAGCTGGCCCCGCAGTACCCGAATGTGAACATCTACTGCTCCTTCGTGGGTGGTGCCCGCGTGGACGAAGGCCGCGTGCTGCTCAACGAGGCCAAGATTCTCAACTATGAGTACCCCGCCGACATCGTGCGTCTGCTCGGTCTGCTGAAGGCCCAGATGGCTTTCCGCGGCAAGAAGCTCGCCACCTGCGAGACCGGCGAAGTTCCCGCCGAAATCAAGGCTGCCGTGACCTCCGCCAAGGAAGCAGGCCTCGCCTCCCTGCCCCAGGAGACCGTGAACATGCTCATGGACCACTACGGCATCGATTACCCGAAGTGCGGCAACTTCACCGATAAGGAAGAAGCCCTTGCCTTCTGCAAGACCATCTTCCCGAACGCTGTGGTGCTCAAGCTCTCAGCCCCCGATGCGCTGCACAAGACCGAAATGAAGGGCATCTACCTCAACATCAACGATGAGGCTTCCTTCAACGAAGCATGGGAAGGCCTGTGGGGTTCCATCACCAAGTTCCAGCTCAAGGGCGCTTCCGTGCTCATCCAGGAAATGATTACCAAGGCCACCGAAACCATCATCGGCGTGAACACCGACAAGAACTTCGGCCGCGTCATGGTATTCGGCACCGGCGGTGTGTACACCGAAGTGATGCGCGACACCACCATGCGCATCCTGCCCACCGACGACTTCTCCGACATGATCAAGGAGACCAAGGTCGGCACCATCCTGAACGGTGTGCGCGGTGAAGCTCCCAAGGCCGTGGGCCCGCTGGCTGACACGCTGGCCAAGGTGCAGAAGCTCGTGCTTGAGATTCCCGAAATCACCGCTATCGACGGCAACCCGGTTCTCGTGACCGCCGACCGCGCCGTGGTGGTGGACTTCAAGATGATTCTCAAGTAAACATCCATCCTGTTTTATTCACCCAAAGCCCGCTTTTCCCCGGAAAAGCGGGCTTTACTTCCGCCACAGATAATGAAACCCTCTATAACCATACTCCTCTTCATTGCCGCACTTGCGATTCATTACCTGCTCATCTACCTGCCCTATCTCATTATTTCCCGCAAGCACGC
>JAFNWZ010000396.1 GCA_017379255.1 Akkermansia sp.
CCAGTGGAAAATCCGTGCGGCTGCCCAGCCCCAGGGGCGGACAGTGCTTGACCTGGAGGCCGACAGCCTGCACCGCCACCGAGAAAAGCTCTGCCTGATTCAGTATGCAGATGCGGATGGCGTGGTCATCATCGACCCGCTGGCTATTGAGGACATGAAACTGTTCACCCTCTGGCTGCAGGAGGCCGATGTGTGGATGCACGGCGCTGACTACGACATGAGTCTGCTGCAGAATGCCTACGGCGTGCTGCCGCACATGATTCTGGATACCCAGATCGCCGCCCGCCTGCTGGGTTTCCAGCAATTCGGCCTGGCCGCCCTGGTGGAGCACTACTACGGCGTGGTGCTCAGCAAGAAGAACCAGCGCGCCAACTGGGGGCTCCGCCCCATGCCGGATGACATGAAGGAATACGCCCAGGGAGATGTGAAATACATGCTCGAAATGGCAGATAAGCTCGTAGCGGAGCTGAATCAACTGGGCCGCTACGACTGGTTCCTGGAAAGCTGCGCCTGCAATCTGGAGCACGGCCTCGAACGCCACGCCTGCGCAGGCCAGGAGCCCTGGCGCATCAAGGGCGCCGGCAAGCTCAACCGCCGCGGTCTGGCTGCCCTGCGCGCCCTCTGGTTATGGCGCGATAAGGAAGCCGCCAGCATTGACCGACCGGCCTTCATGGTCTGCGGCAACGATGAGCTGATTCGCTGGAGCACCGCCCTGCAGGAATTCCGCACCGCTTCCCCGCACCGCAATATGCACACGCACCGCGCCGCGCGTTTCCGCAAGGCCGTAGAGCATTTCCAGCTCATGGATGAGGAGGAATACCCGCACCTGCTCAAACGCGTGCACCATGAATCAGATGCCCATTTTGACACCCGCGTTGAGCGCTGGGCCGGCCGGCGCAATGCCGTGGCGGAGGAACTGGCGCTGGAGCCCTCGCTCATTGCCACCCGCAGCCAGATTGAGGCTATTGCCACGAATGAGGATAAGGGTCTGGCCGCGCTGATGAACTGGCAGCGCAACCTGCTGACCCGCTAATCGGAGCGCAGGACTACCGTGTTACTTTACCGGGAGCAGCGCTATATTGAAAAATGATGCGGGATTGTTGTTCCTTGCCCGGTGTGATAGTCGCCTGCTGCGCAGGCTCAATGAAATCCGTTGCTGCGCAACGAAAGAATTACGCCGTCCCGGCGTATGAAATCAGCCCTGCGGACTGATGAATTACACGGCTTCGCCGTGTATGAAATTCCCCCTCGCTGCGCTCGGGGGAATAAAAAAGTGCTTTTCCCTGGCGGGAAAAGCACTTTTTGAAAACCAAAATCTGGTAACTTTTTTAGCGCTTGCTGAACTGGAAACGCTTGCGGGCGCCGGGGCGACCAGCCTTCTTGCGTTCCTTCATGCGGGAGTCGCGGGTAAGCAGGCCCTGCTCGCGGAGAGCGGAGCGGTACTCCTCGTCAATCATGACAAGGGAGCGGGCGATAGCCAGGGAGATAGCACCAGTCTGGCCGTGCACACCACCACCGCGGCAGACGACGCGAACGTCGAACTTCTTCATGGTGTTGGTGGCGTAGAAGGGCTGCAGAACAGCGTTCTGGAGGGCATCCGTGGGGAGGTATTCCTCGAAAGAACGACGGTTGATGGTGATCTTGCCGGACTTGCCTTCCTCAGCGGGGGTAAGCCATGCGTGGGCAACGGCTTCCTTGCGACGGCCAGTGGCGTTGTAGGGAGTAGTAGACATAGTCAGAATAAATTAGGCGATGGTTACAGCTTCCGGAGTCTGAGCGGTGTGGGGGTGCTCAGCGCCAACATAAACCTTGAGACGGCCACCCTGGGCGCGACCCTGGCGGGTGTGGGGAATCATGCCCTTGACGGCGAGCTCCACAATCATCTCGGGGTGAGTCTTACGCAGCTTGGCGGGGGTGGTCACCACCTGGTTGCCCACGTAGCCGGTGTAACGGGTGTAAATCTTGGCGCGCTCCTTGTTACCGGTGAGCACCACCTTGTCGGCGTTCACAATGATCACATAATCACCGCAGTCCACGTGGGGGGTGAAGATGGTCTTGTTCTTACCGCGAAGCAGGTTAGCTGCTTCAACTGCAACCTGACCGAGCACCTTACCGGCAGCGTCGATCACATACCACTTACGCTCAATTTCCTGAGCCACCAGCAACAACCACCACTGTTCCCACTGCCACAGCCACACCGCCACCGAAGCCACCTGTTGTGGGAGGCAGTTCCAGTTCTACTTTAGGCACTTCGTAGAGCAGCAG
>JAFNWZ010000397.1 GCA_017379255.1 Akkermansia sp.
GGGGTAAGCTCGCGTTAGCGAGCGCAACCCCCGGTTATTTCAAAAAAGAATCGGAGCCCGTGATAACGGGTGACAGAAAGGTTGCGTCAATAAGTTGCATCGCATTCTGTCACCCATTCCATGGGCTCCATAATATTTTTTGTGCATAACAGGGGCTGCGCCCGCTGCGCGGGCTTACCCCTGCCTTTCATCTTTTACCCGCTTGCGCGGGCTCAGAATTCAGCGGGAGTTCGCCCGCGGATTATGAAGAAAAATTAAAATATATACAGCGTATTGTCAATTAGCTGTGCTACAAGAATTTGAAAGCAGTTCTCATGAAACTTTGGGACACATGTGATCATGGAAGGTTTATCATCAGTTTGAGCTTGACATTTCAGGCGATTCCACCCAGAATGTGGCGGTCGCGGCACACCCCCGCAACATTTTTAACCATGCTGCTGAATGTAAGACAATACGGAGACCCAGTCCTGCGCGCTGTGAGCGCCCCGGTGGAAAAGATTACCGATGACCTCAAGAATCTGGTGGAAAACATGATGGAAACCATGTACGCCACCGAGGGTATCGGTCTGGCCGCCCCGCAGGTGGGTGTCAACATGCGCCTGGTGGTCATTGACATTCCCGAAGATGAGGAAGAAGAAGGCGCTGAGCCGGAAATGATTACCGTGAACGGCGAGCAGAAACCCATGCGCAGCATCATGCCCCTGGTCTTCGTAAACCCCGAGCTGGAACCCTACGGCAAGCAGTACCTCTTTACCGAAGGCTGCCTGAGTGTGCGCGGCATCCGCGCCAACGTGGCACGCCCGGAGTTCGTGAAAGCCCGTCTCACCCTGCTGGATGGCAGCACGATGGAACTGGACTGCGGCGGCCTGCTGGCCCGTTGCCTGCAGCACGAATGCGACCACCTGGACGGCTACCTGTATGTAGACCGCGTGTCCTCCGCCGCCAAGATTACGCTTTCCAAGAAGCTCAAGAAGCTCGCCGCCTCACGCTGAGCCAGGCAGCCTCAAGCAGGGTTGCATACACCGTCCTGCGAGAGACCTTGACCCTTTCCACCCCTGCGCGCTGAGCAATCAGCCGCAGGGTTTTCCATCCCAGAAGCGCCGGCAGCATGGCCGTGAAACGCAGGCGGAACGCCCCCAGGCGGCGGGCATAGTCCAGACCATCCCTGAGGTACCAGAAGGCACGGTTGCGCCATATTTCCAGAGAATCCTGGCACGTGTAGGTTTCGGATTTCTCACGGAACGAAGCCAGATACGCTCTGCCACGGGCAGCATCCTCCTCAATATCGCGCAGGATATTGACCAGCTGCAAGCCCTGTCCGTAGCGGGCAGCCGCCTGCGCCATGATGTCGCGGCGTTCGGGCGGGCAGAATTTCTCTCCCAGGGTAGCAAGACCTAAATCTGTCCAGAACTCGCCCACGCAGCCTGCCACCAGATAGGTGTAACGCATGGTTTCGTCAGCGCTCTCAACAACTTCGTGGTCATCAAAATAAGTCAAATCCCACAGCTGCCCCTTCACAATCAGCGACAACACGCGGCGCAACAGCTGTAATTCAACATCAGAAACCTGTTCCAGCTGCTCCAGACATTCACCAAAGCGGCGAAGCAAGGTTGCCTCGCTGGGGTTGGTCTGGGCATCCGCCATCTCGCCACGCAGCGCCTGCAGGAGAAGCGCAAGCTCATCCGGCGGCAGCGTTCCCAGCACCGCGCGCCGCATCTGCCGCAGAATCTCTGCGCGTTTGCCGGGGGCAGCCGTCGAGGTATCAGCCACACTATCGGTGGCCCTTGCCAGCATATACCCCAGGGCAATTCCCCGGCGCATGGCAGGCGGCAGCCACACCATGCTCAGGTAAAAGGAACGGGAAACAGCCTTGAGCAGTGCAAAATCCATAGCCTTCTCAACTCAGCTGGCGCAGAGCGCCGCGGATAAGTTCATCCGTGCCAGCCTGCGGATTATCCTTCAGTAATTTCACGATACACTTGCGCGCCTCAGCCTGCTTGAAGCCAAGCGCCACCATGGCCAGCTCCGCATCAGATGCGGCCTGGGTGGTGGTACCCTGCTGCTGCGCCTCCCAGGTAGAAGCCACGCCAATTTTATCTTTCAGTTCCAGGATAATGCGCTCCGCAGTGCGCTTGCCCACGCCCTTGGCGCGGGCAATGGCCTGCACATCCCCCTGCACCACAGCCTGTTTGAATGTGTTGACATTCAGCCCGCTCAGAATAGCAATGGCCGTTGCCGGGCCAATACCGCTCACGCGGTCAATCAACAGGCGGAAGATATCACGCTCGGCATCGGTGGCAAAGCCATAGAGTACCTGGGCATTCTCGCGCACATGCATGTGGATTTTGAGCATGATACCCTGCCCGACAACCGGGTTCAGCTGGTCAAAGGTGGAAAGCGGCACCGTGACCTCATAGCCCACGCCATTCACATCCACCACCAGACACTGCGGCAGCGCATCCGCCACCGTTCCTCGAAGAAATGCTATCATGCCTGGGGGGTAGGTTTAGGTGCAAGCGGGTCTTCCACCTGTTGGAACTGCGCTGCAGGCGTCAGCCCGCCCATTTCATTCAACAGCTCCTGCACGCGGGAATTCAAGCGGTTATAGTCAATGGGGCCGTTTTCCGGCTCCTTGGTACCTGGGAAGAAAATGTAGCTCACACCGAGGTTGGATACCGGGCGCGCAAACGAGGTGGCCTTCGGGTTCACCAGGCGGGCCAGGCGCAGCGAGGCTTCGCCCGTCTTGTGGCGCGGTCCGAAATCGCCTACAATGGCGGGGAACACACGCTCTCCCACCACCACGGCAGCATAGTCCCCCAGCTGCGGCCGATAGGCGTCATTCCCACCATTCTTGAACGCCAGCGGCAGCACCACAAAGGTGTCATACTCTGCCAGCAGGAAGCTGTACTTCTTCAGGTCATGCACCACGTTGCGGGCGTATTCCAGCGCCGAGGCATTATTCTTCTTATCTGCGCTCAGCTTCCTGACCCGCTCCTCCCAGTGCGGCAACAGCGGGTTCGGATTCGTGCCGCGCTTGCGCCAGCGGTACGAAGTCATGGGCTGGTAGTGGTCACTGTTCTTCACCTTTTCCGGCATATCCGGCAGGCGGTCACCATCAGAACCATCAGACACCACATCCATATCCGCCTGCATCCACAGCACCTTGCGCCCGGTATCCGGGGTCTCTATCTCCAGCACCGTATCAGTATCGTAGTAATTGTGGCGGTCAAGCAGGCGCGAAAGCGTGGCCGCATTCTTGCGCATGTGATTCTGCTTGTGCAGGTAGATGGCAGAGTACCACTGGGACACTCTGGCCCCGGCCATCAAATCGCCATAACGGTTAAAAAGCCCGGGCAGTTTCGGGTTAGACAGTTTGAGCGTCTCACCATCTGCTGCCTTGGGCAGACGCAGGTTGAGCGCCACGCGCAGCTGGTATGCGCCCAGGTCCTTGCGGTCCTGGGATGCAGTGCCGCCGGGCTCAAACTGCACAGCGCTGAGCACGTTCATGCCGGGGCTCATGGTGTTGATATGCTCATAGCGGCCGGGTTCCACACGCTCTGGCAGCGCCGGGGGGAACGGGGGCAGAGTAATGCCCGGCATAGCAAACGAGCCCTCTGGCTGCCAGGCTTCCACCTCAATCTCCTCCACATCTTCCTCCGCGGGCGGGGGGAGCACGCCAGGTGCAGGCGCCGCCACAGGCGCAGGCTCTGCCGGTTTGATTATCTTGCGCTTCTTTTTCTTCTTGCTGGTTTTACCATCTCCTGCCAGAGCCTTGACCAGCTCTGCCGGGTACGGTGTGTACAATGAACCGGCAGCCAGCAGCAACACGCCCAGCAGGCTCAACCGGAACCAGGTAAAAAGTTTTATCTTTTGCTTACGTTGAAACAGTTGTTTCATA
>JAFNWZ010000398.1 GCA_017379255.1 Akkermansia sp.
CATGATAAACAGCATGCAGCCTCTTCTATCCCTTTTCCATTCACCGGCGTTGTTGGTCTTTCTCAGAGCATCTAAAGAAAAATCCACGCCTGCCAGCTCTTCCTTGCCGAGCCTTTTACGGATTTCGTTAACAGTCGTTACTATCTGCAAAGAGGAATCACGTTTTGCATTCGGTTTTGCCATACCCACATCATACCACGCCACCACATAATGAGTCAATAGGGGGCGTTACGCGGTGACACGATAACGCAAGACCGGAAGCACCTTACCATGGAGAGGGCAGAGAGTCCGTACCTCATCTGTATTCCAACTTCCGTATACCTGGATTCGTTGACGAATTCACAGCCAATATCTCATTGCTCGTGTTTACAGATAAAAACAATGGCAACAAACTTTATGCTCTAAGAGCAGAAATACAAAGCCCCGATAAATTACGCGTGCCTGCCGAAGATAATCCAGCAAACGGTCGCTCCATCGGGGCTGAGGATACGATAGCGCAAAATGCAGAGGATATCAACTCTGAAAATCAAACCACCGCTACCTTCTCCATCCGCGCTGCCAACCCCTCCACCCTCGACCGCTTCACCGCCGCCCCCCTCGGCGAGCGCATTATCCACACCATCCGCACAGAATGCGCTAGAAACGCACCGACCCTCATTCTGGAACAAGGCCCCAAACCGCCCGCAAAAGTCCGCTGTGCGAATCCAGACAGGGCAAAAAGGGTAATTCTGCAAAATCTCACCCGACAGGCAGAGAAAAAGCCCGTTCCCTGCATCAAGCAAGGGGAGCGGGCTGTGTACTCTGAGGAGAGAAGCGGGTCAACTGCCTAGCGTGCGTTTTGCCTCCATTAGAGCAACATCGCGCACAAAATCCTCAATAGTCATTCCCGCCTTGTGGGCACAAGTTGCAAGAATAGTGTATTGCTCCTTTGTAAGTGTGATTTCGATTTTTACCATGGTATTAGTGTGTTTTATGTGTTTTTTTGTGATTGGGGTAGTATGGGTAAAGGTTCAAGCAAGGCGGGAGTAAGGAGACAGGGAAACGGCGGGGCTGATGTATTCTTCCATGGCTTCCAGCATGCGGTCTTTTTCGCTGATATCGGGGGTAAAGTATTGCCGCTCTACCTCTTCGGATTCATGACCAACTACAGCACGCACCAAGTCAGCCGACAAGCTGGAATTAGAGCGGGCAGCAGAAACCAACGCATGCCGGATGCTGTGGAACGACTTGCGGGATACATTCTTGCGGTCACCTTTCAGGGCTTTTTTCTCTGTCTCAGTCTCCAGAATGCCCCATGCTTTCAGCAGGGCGGTAAACTCTGTAGATACGCTACTGTTAGCATTACGATACTTACGCGCCATGTTGGGGAATACATACGTTTCGCGCCCTCCCTGTTCCTCCCGGATAGCAAGCAGGCGCGTCCGCAAGGTGGGGCGTATCGGGTTGCAGATCTCCTGTCCGGTCTTATCGGTACGAAAACTGACAATGCCGCGCTTGAAATCAACGCAATCCCAGCGCAAGCAGCAGCAATCCCCCAGACGCTGCCCACCTGTCAGCCATGATACCAGCACGATATCCCGCCACGGCGCGGGGAACCGGGTCACCAGAATATGCAGCTCTTCCCGGGTAAAAGGTGCGCGCTCCACCGTGTCGCTCCCCAGCTCCGGGTTGACTATCTGCGCTTCCTTGGCGAGTTCTATGCGGGGCATGGGCGATTTCAGCAGTAAATCATCTTCCACCGCCCTGTTCATGGCGGCTTTTATGTTAGCCAGATACAAGCGCACTGTTCCCACGGCTACCAGCTCCAGCGCGTGCCGCACAAAACCGCGCATATCGTCCTTGGTGAGCATATCCAGCCGCATATCAGCCCGCTTGCCCAGATAATCCATAAAGCGCGTGAATGCCCGCTTGCGGTTGCTCTCTGTCTTAGCTCCAGCCTGTCCCTGAAACTCGGTAAGATACTCGCGAACGGTAGGCATCTTGCCACCCATGCCGCTTGACAGCGCCACAGAGCGCAAGGCATCAGCGGCTTGCAGGTAGGTGGTCTGCCCCTTGGCAAGGCGTTCCATGCCGTCCGCTACTTCCTGCGCGAGCTTCTGCGCTTGTCTGGCAGACATGCCGTCCCTGCCCTTAACTGGTACGCCCGTAGACTTGCGTATCTTCTTGCCGTTCTGCTTCCAGCAAGCAAGGTAATTATTGCTGCCGCTTCTTTCTTCAATCCATGCCATAATGTGTATGCTGTGGGGTTATCTTTTCTCCGATATGTGCCCCCTGCAAGAGGTGTGTCCCCGGGGGTGTGTCCCCTGTGTGTCCCCTCCTGTGGGCTTATCTGTGTCCCCACGCTACCACGGCAATATGTACCCTTACAAGACAAAAAATCGCGCTGTAAAGGGGTTACATCCTCTACAGCGCGCTATTTTCAGTATTTTTTAGTTGCGGGAGCAGGATTTGAACCTGCGGCCTTCAGGTTATGAGCCTGACGAGCTACCTGGCTGCTCCATCCCGCGATTTTATTAAGGCCACCCTTGCGGGTGCGGCAGAAATATACCACCACATGACCGATACGTCAAGACCTTTTTTTATTTTTTTCTTTATTTTTCTGATTCTGAGCCAGAATATCAGCCGCGGTCTGGTTTCCGGCCTCTGCCGCATTCACCAGCCACCCAAGCATAAGTTCTTCATTCTTAGGAACGCCCTTCCCTGTCGCATAGCAAGTACTAAGCATGAGGCAGGCCTCGCCGTCTCCCTGCATGGCAGCATAGCGCAGGTAGCGAATTCCTTCTGCCACGCTGGCATTCTTCGCCGTGCCGTTCAAGTGCATGCGCGCCAGCATCAGCTGCGCCGGCACCGAATCCACATCCGCCATGCGCTCCAACCATTGCAGCGCTCCACGGTAATTACCAGTGCGTGCCTCCATCTGCACCAGGGTGTGGCAGGCATCGTCATTCCCCTCCTCCACCGCAGCGGCATACCACTGGCGGGCCTTTTTCATGGAACGTTGCACACCGATACCGCGCTCGTAGCACAGCCCCATAGCCGCCATGGCGTGCGGCTCTCGGTTCTCTGCCGCTTTCGAAAACCAACGGAAAGCGTGCTTATAGGAACGGATAGCCCCTTTCTGGCCGGTAAGCAGGCGGCGTCCATACTCATACTGAGCAGCTGGGTCTCCCGCCACAGCAGCGCGCCGCAGCTTATATATACCGTGGCAACTGCTGAGCGCAAGGGCTGCACAGAGGATGACCCAGAGGTGTTTCATCGGAAATAATTCTGTTGTTTCTCGCTGATGGGCATCCCCAGTTTCTGCATCACGCAGAGCATATCCTCCCACAACGCGCGGCGGGCAGAAAGAGTTTCGTTGCGCAACAGGTAACTGGGGTGGTAGGTGACGCGCACCGGCACACCCTGGCACTCCAGCCACTGGCCGCGCAGCGCATTCACCCCCTGCTGGGTTCCCAGCAGCCCCTTGGCCGAGCTGCCACCGAGGCACACAATGCAGGCTGGCTGAATAGCGCGGATTTCCGCCATGATGAGCGGGGAACATGCGGCCAGTTCCTCCGGACTGGGCGGACGGTTAGCCGTGCCCTGGTTCCCGCCCATGGAGGGGCGGAACTTGCACACGTTGGAAATATACACCTCCTCGCGTTTCAGGCCCATAGCGCCCAGAATCTTCGTGAGCAACTGCCCGGCCGGCCCCACAAACGGCTCTCTTTGGCGTTCTTCCTCATAGCCGGGAGCCTCGCCCACCAGCATGAGCCGCGCATGCGGATTCCCCACGGCAAACACCATGGTCTCACGCAGTGTTCCCAGTCGCCGGGCGGCCTTCCAGTCTGCCGCCTTGGTGCGCAGCAGCTCCAGCTTCTGCTCCACGCTCATTTCCGGCGCAGCGGCGGGTGCGACCGCTGGCTCCGGGGCAGGCACCGGCGCGGGAACGACCACTTGCGTTCCCCGGCGGGCAGCCAGCATCCATTCGCGCAGAATACCGCGCGCGTCATCATCCACGGCCAGACGCTCCTGCCCGCCCTCCACCAGGTGGGTAAGGGATTCGACAGCGAGCTGCTTCAGCGTAGGCATAAAGGCATTCTAGCACATACGCAAGGGATAGCAAGGAATTTTGAATGTATTGAGTTCGGCAGCACACGTGTCCCAAAGATATGGGGCACGAGGATTTACGATTTTGGATTTACGATTTACGAATCGAAAGTTGGCGGCTTACGCCGACAGAGCCGCGAATGAATGCTTACTGCCGATGGTGAGGCGGGTGATACCCCACTACGTTTTTTTCACACAGAACACTATGA
>JAFNWZ010000003.1 GCA_017379255.1 Akkermansia sp.
GAAGATCAGGCCCTTCTGATTCGCGGTTTTTCCGATAATGAGCTGAAGGAAGTGCTGGACGAGCTCTACGTTGACGATGCCGTTGACATCGTTGAGGGTGACATTATCGTGGCGGAAGGTCGACTGCAGGTGAATAGCTCTACATTCAATGATGAATCAACCATCCGACTTGCCAAGACCTCGGACTCTGCAAATACAAATGGTGAGCTGGTATTCAACGGCACCGGAACAGTTCTGAAGAATAATGTGGAGCTGGAGACCTCCACGACAATGCATGTCAACAATGGCAAAAACGGCACCATTTCCGGTGTTATCAGTGGAGAAGGCGGCCTGACCAAGGCCGGTGCCGGTGTCTTGACGCTTACGTCGCAGAACACCTACACCGGTGTTACAAACATTAGCGGCGGCAAAATTATTCTCTCGACCGGGGGGGATTATAAGTTGTACAACACGATTACCAACGGTTCTCTAGAAGTTGCAAGCGGTACAACATTAGTTAATAATGAACAGACTATCACGTCGTCTCTCACTCTGGCAAATGGTTCTGCTGCAGAAATGAACGGAAGCCGCAAGCTGCAGAGTGATATCACCGTAAATAAAGACGCAACGCTCGCATTCACCGGTAACGGTTCTGACACTATGGACTACGGAGTGTCAAAGAACTTGACTGTTGACGGTGGTACGGTTGATTTTGGTGCAACTCGCCAGACCATATCCGGTTGGACTCTTACTCTTAAGAACGGAGCTTTACTGACTGGTGATGGTGCAGGGTATTATAAGGAGGATTATGTCAATTATACAGATTATACCGCGGCTATGGATTTCAATAGAGACGCCACGGTCAACGTAACTTCCGGCTCGAATACCATTGCCGCCAACATGCGCTTGCGCAGCGGCGATGCCCGTAGCCTGACCTTCAATGTGAGCGCGGGCGCATCGCTGGATATCAGCGGGCGCATGCATTCTGACTCCGCCGGGGCCACGGTGGGGAATGTGCTGAAGGATGGTGCAGGTTCGGCCACCATTTCCTCCCAGGTCATGCTGGGTAAGCTTACAGCCAAGGCTGGTGATATGACCGTTGCTTTCACCGGTGAGGGGGGGAATACTGTCAAATCCGCAGAGGTATACAACGGGGCGCAACTCCACGTAACAAAGGATGCACACCTCAACATCAGCAACAGCTCGGTAGAAATCAGCGGCCGCACAAACAAGGCTACGCTTAGCCGTACCGGCTCTCAAACTGCCACTTATTCTGCCGCTAGTGCCGATTTTGAATTGACCAACGGTCATATCAAATCCACTGCGGGGGATATGACAATCAGCAATAAACTGACCCATTCCTCCGTGGAAAATGCGGGTGGCGGCAAGCTGACGGTGGATAATGCAGAAAATTCGCTCACGGATATCTTCGCCTCCGTTGGCGACCTGACCGTGCTGCAAGCCGCTGCGGGGCTTGAAATTGATGACCTGATGGTTGGCGAGAACCTTACCGTTTCTGCTTACTCAGGCAGCATCGAGTCCGAGGCTCTTGAATCTCACATCGTCGTGAACAAGTCCGCCCAGTTTGCCTCTGGTGCCAAGGTGAATGCCAATCTGACCCTCTTTTCCGGGGCAGAGCTGGAGGTTGCCACCGGTGGTGTTGCGCTGGGCAGCTCGCTGACAATTCACCAGGGCGTGACCCTGGATGTCACTACTCTGGAGCAGGTCAACAAGCTTTCCGTGGGGCAGAGCTATGTGCTGTTCACCAGTGTGGATATGCTTAAACTGGTTACCAACGAAACGGAATACGAACAGGTTTCCGGTACAAGCTGCTCGTACCGCGCTTCCACCTACTTCTCGAATCTGAGCGATAATTACCTGCTGACCTATACCGTAAGCGCTGACAATGACTTGAATAGTGGTACGCTGGAACTGACCGTGACGGTTCCTGAGCCGGCTACCGTCACGCTCAGCCTGTTGGCCCTGGCAGGTCTTGCCGCCCGCCGCCGCCGCAAATAAGCTGCGGACAATTCAGACAAGCAGAAGCCATTGCTCTTTCCGCAGAGCAATGGCTTCTGGTTTAGCGCTTCGTTCTTTATCTCTGGGGTGGGGTGCTGCCGGAAGCTGCCATTGACCTGCTGAAGCACATCGTGTTCCCGGAAAAAAGTGATAAAGCCGTTGCCTGATTTACAGACAAC
>JAFNWZ010000399.1 GCA_017379255.1 Akkermansia sp.
CCCATTAAGAATTAATATCATAAAAAACAGTTGGAAATGCCATCTCATCTGCCTGCACGGCAAGCAGGAAAGAACATCTATGAATATACATGCAGATACTCATGGGCTGGCGCAACATAAGTTAACCCTTGACACCCAGCAGGCATGGGAGTAACATGGCGTCCATGCCAGCAGACAAGCGCCAGGAGATTATCTATTATATACTGCTTCCTCATGGAGAAGAGGAAGGCCCGTATAGTCTCAAAGAGCTGAGGGAAATGCTGCGGCGGGATTTAATCAGCAGCGATGTCCAATTACGCAAAACAGGCTGCAAACGCATTTACCACCTGGACGAAGCATTCAACGAGGCGGAAGCCACAGCACTGGACGATATCACCGGACTCCAGGGACTGGGAGGCTTTTCACTCAGGCATTTCTTTGCCGATGTTTTCCGGCGGCACAGCCGGGAGGAAGTGCTGGAGGTCTTCTGCTGCGGCACCAGCAGTACCACGCCTCCGCTGCATGCCGTGAACAGCTCATGGCCGAGCCCATGGATTTTTGCCCGCTTACTGCTGGCATGCCTGGTGCTGTATTTTGGTTTCAACTGGGCCAGCAACACCTTTCAGAACCCGAATCTGATTCCCGGACTCATTTTTGTGGGCAATTTTGCCATTCCGTTCTGCGTGGCAGTGCTGTTCTTTGAGCTGAACGTACGGCGGGAAGTGCCCTTCCTGGAGCTCATGCGGGCCATGTTGTACGGCGGGTTGATGTCCCTTATCTTTGCGCTGATGTTCATGGAATTCAGCCCGGATGTCCGCCCCTGGATAGCCGGTCCCGTTGAAGAGCCGGCCAAACTGCTGGCCGCCATTCTGATAGCCGGCAGCCGCCGGAACGGACGCATCCTCACAGGTCTGCTGCTGGGCGCAGGCGTGGGAGCTGGTTTTGCAGCCTTCGAAAGCGCTGGCTACACATTTACTGAATTGATGCGGTTCATCAGCAGCACCACTGCAGCAGAAGTGGTCAGCGCCATCAATCCTATGCAGGGACAAGCCATAGCCGCCAGTGCAAGCACGCTGGACCCGGATGCCGTCATGCAGGTGCGGGCGCTCATCACCCCGTTCGGGCACATTGTTTGGACAGCCATTACCGCTGGCGCATATTGGCTGGTGCTTCACCAGCGCATAGCAGAAGGCCACCGCGACCTCCACGACCCTCGCATCGACTGGAGCATCCTGACCGATGTACGGTTCCTGCGCATCGCACTCGTACCCGTGGTGCTGCATCTGGTATGGAACACGCAGTGGCTGGCTGGGTTTGGTCTGCTGAGGTTCGTGGTGCTGGGCATCATCGCCTGGGGCGTAGCACTGCGCCTGGTGCAGGCTGGCCTGAATCAGATTCGTGAAGAGCAACGCTACCTGGGGCTGCCGGATTAAATGAAAGGCCTGTCTCCCCTGATTTCAAGCAGACTTCCGGGGAATGCAGGCCTTGTTTCCAACCATCACCACTGGTTGTTGAGGCTCTTCGTCTCCTTGTGTACCTCCATGTTGCGTTCTGTCTTGCCTGAGATAGCGGGCGGTGTTTCGGTCACCATGAACAAGTCAAGAATCTCAACCGTATTCTTGCCCGTTTTCAGGAACTCACCGGGGCAGTACAAACGTTCCTGCGGACCGATATTCCAGTAACGCCCCAACAGGTGCCCATTCACCCAGACATAGCCCTTCTGCCAGCCACGCATATCAAGGAACGTATCCATGGGGCTCTGCAGCTCCAGTTCCGCACGGTAGAGCGCACCTTTCTCTCGGGTACGCATGTGACCAGTCTTGCGTACAGGTGCAGGCAACGGCTTGTTCAAATCGATACGCTCCACCCGCCAGTCCCTGAGCTCTATTTCACCCAATTTCACGGAACCGATGATACCCTTGCGGTCTTTTTCCATGAATTTTGAGAAGTTTACATGGCCAAAGGTATCGACCACAATCTTGAGCGTCGTTTCTTTCTGGCGGGCAGGCAGCTCTATCTGCGTCTGATTCTGTCGACGGTCAAGCGTGCCGATAAATTCTTCGCCCATATATACCAGGGCAAAGTCATGAGCCTGGCATTGCAGCGAGGCCGCAGGTCCGGAAGGAATGCGCGTCGTATAGATACCTATACCCTGATTCTGCCCCAGACTTTCCAGTGTGGGTGGAGTATCAAAGCGTTTCTTCAGGCGCTTACCACGCAGGACATGGAAATCGCATACCATCTCCGGACGGAATTCCGGAATCTCCATGGATTCCGGCTGCACAGGCTCCGGCACATCAGCCCCGGCAGGCAGCGCAGATTTGATGATATCGCGATATTCGAAATATTCCTTCGTCAGATTACCGTTCTCGCCAATGGGTGAGCCGTAATCATAGCTGGTAAGGTCAGGCTCGAACTTGGAGCCATCCGGGTTGGTATTGGCACCAGCAGTAAGACCGAAATTAGTACCTCCATGTAACACAAAGATACTGAAAGACACACCATCCTGCATGTACCAGCGTACAGAGTTCAGCGTATTGCGCGAAGGCGTCCAGTTACCCTCGCCCCAGTGGCGCAGCCAGCCGGGGTACGTTTCACTGCTGAATACCGGCACACCGGGAGCAATGCGCAGCGCATTCTGCATCTGCCAGGCATTGTCTGCCGGGTCTAGCCCCACGGCTACCCCCTGCGGTACAAAGCGCAGATGATGCGGCGCGCTGCCTTCGGAAAGGTAAAACGGGCCTGCACCTTTCTTTTCCCAGAACTTCTTGAGCCATTCGATATAGGCAAGCTCATCGTGTTCGCTCTTGTAACTGCCGTATTCGTTTTCCAGCTGCACCATGAGGATGGGGCCGCCGTTCCTACAAAGGCGGGGAATGGCAATGTCCGCCATTTTCTCCAGATAGCGGGTCTGGGCTTTCATGAACTGCTTATTGCCGGTGTAACGCAGCGGGGTTACGTCATCCTTGATAAGGTAGGTGGGCAGACCGCCCAGATCCCACTCACCGCACACATAGGGACCGGGGCGGAATAATACCCACATTCCCTCCTTCTGGCACAAATCAATGAATGCGGCAATATCGTTGCGCCCGCTGAAATCCCAGCTGCCATCTTCTTTTTCAAGGGCATTCCAGAACACATAGAAAGCAATTGTATTCAACCCCATGGCCTTGGCGGCGCGTATACGGTGCTGCCAATGCTGGCGCGGTACGCGCTGCGGGTGAATCTCGCCGGAGCGGATCTGGAACGGCACACCATCCAGCAGGAACTCACGCCCGCCTTCTCCACCAAAGGAAAGCTCGGCGGACTTACCGCTTCCGGGCTTCTGCAGGTTCTTCATGGCCTCTACTCCACCATGTGCGACCAGGGCGGCCATGCTCAACAGGCTCAGCAAAATGCTTTTCATGCTCTGCCATATACCACAATTCCCTTCGTTTTTCCAGTAAAAAAGCAGGCATCGCACACTCCATGCGATGCCTGCTGAAAAAACTCCGGCTGTGCTCAACCTATGCGGTGGTACTCAAAGCCTTCACGGGCTGCTTCAGCGGGGTCGTAAAGATTACGCCCGTCAATAATGAGGCGGTTCTTCATTGTCTTGCGGAGCACGGGCCAGCTCGGCACGCGGAACTGCTTCCAATCGGTCACAATGACGAGGGCATCAGCATCCACACACGCTTCGTACATTTCATCGCAGTACGCAATAGACGTTTCCCCGAGGCGGCGCTTGGCTTCATCAATTGCCACCGGGTCGTATGCAGACACTTCACAGCCATGCTTGAGCAACGAATCAATCAATACCAGCGAGGGAGCTTCACGCATATCATCAGTGCCGGGTTTGAATGCCAGCCCCCACACGGCAATGCGCTTCCCTTCCAGCTCAGGCATAGCGGCCTGCAATTTGACAAAGGGAATCGTCTTCTGCTTCTCATTCACTTCCTCCACTGACTCCAGAATACTCATACGGTATCCCAGCTCAGCCCCGCTGCGAATCAGTGCCTTCACATCCTTCGGGAAGCAGGAGCCACCATATCCACACCCGGGATAGAGGAACTTGCTGCCAATACGGTCATCTGCCCCCATACCGCGGCGCACGGCCTCCACATCTGCCCCTACCAGCTCACAGAGGTTGGCTATATCATTCATGAAGGATATGCGGGTTGCCAGCATGCTGTTAGAAGCATACTTAATCATCTCAGCACTGGGAATATCACAAATCTGCACACGGTCACTTATCATGGAGAACGGACGATACAACTGCCGCATGAGCGCGGCCGCCTTATCATCTTCCACACCAACGACAACACGATCCGGGCGCATGAAATCTTCGATTGCCGTACCTTCTTTCAGGAACTCGGGGTTGCTTGCAACACCAAAAGGCACGCTTACGCCGCGCTTATCCAGCTCCTCCTGAACGGCTTTCTTCACCTTGGCCCATGTACCCACCGGCACCGTGCTCTTGGTTATGAGCAGCGTATATTTCTTGATGTTCCGGCCAAACTCCCGTGCCACCTCCAGTACATAACGGAGATCCGCGGAGCCGTCTTCATCCGGGGGGGTTCCCACGGCAGAAAAAACAACATCAACCGCATCTATGCAGCTGGCCAGGCTTGTGGAAAACTTCAAGCGGCCATCCTCCTGATTCTGCAATACCATCTCCTTGAGCCCCGGCTCATAGATGGGCATAATCCCTTCCTGCAAGTTCTGGATTTTCTCCTCGTTCACATCAACGCAAGTAACTGTATTGCCCATTTCTGCAAAACATGTACCGCTGACCAGACCCACATAGCCTGTGCCTACAATTGCAATATTCATATACCCGTATCTATATTAATTGGAAAATTGGATTCTGCAGCTAAAAGCTGCACTTTGATAACATAATACCCCCGTATAAGTCAAGTTATATTAAGGATTCCACCCATTTTACTTGTTTTTTTGTGCCGCGTATGGTTGAATACAGCCCGTACCGCACTGGAATGATACTGGTGCGTAGAATCTCCGGGAGGCGGCGGGAAGCCGCAGGAAATAGATGGGAAAGGCGGTGAGAATCCGTCGCTGTGCCGCAACCGTGTTGTGCCGTGAAGAATGAGCACTCAGTCGGAATGCCAGCCATGGAGATTCGCCACGACACACGGCGGCGATGCACCGCCAGTTCAACGGCCAACACAGAAATGAATAAAAAAACAGCAGCTCCCTCCCGGAGCGTCACATGCGTTGTGCCTGCCCTTTTGCTGGCAGGCTTGTCCCCCGCCCTTGCGGCGGATGAATTTCCCATCACTGAATTACCGCCCGTCACCATCTCGGCTCACAGTGGCACGGCTATTCCCTACGACAGCACCGGCTGCTCCGTCACGGTGCTGGATATTCCACAACTGGAAAAAGAGGGCATCTATTCCCTGAGCGAAGCACTCACCACTGTTCCCGGTGTTTTCGTCACGCCTGGTGGCGGCCTGAATGGCCGGGGCAATGCCTCCAAGGCCATCATCCGCGGCCTGGGGCGGGATTCCTACCTGCTGCCCATGATTGACGGCATGCTGGCCAACACCAGCAACGGCAGCAGCCTGGTGACCTCCAACCTCATTGCCCGCGGCAACCTGTTCGACCTGGGCAATGTGGAAGTGCTGCGCGGCGCGCAGGCAGCCAGCTACGGCGGCGGCGCTATCAGCGGAGTCCTGTTCATGGAAACACCACGCGGCGAAGGTAAGCCCGGTTTCCGGCTGTTCCAGGAACACGGCAGCAACTCGTCCTTTACCACGAATCTCGCCACTCAGGGGCAGATGGACAAGCTGCATTTCTTCCTCTCCAGCACCTATGAAACAACGGAGAACGACATCCGATCCGCAGATGGCACACGCCCGGTAGAACCAGATGCCGGAAGATTCGAGAACTTTGCCCAGGCTCTGCGACTGGATTACGAGCTGAATGAAAGCACCGTTTTCACCACGACCTACAGACGCGAGGATGCAGAATACCGGTATTCCGGCAAAGACTGGTACGGA
>JAFNWZ010000400.1 GCA_017379255.1 Akkermansia sp.
ATCCACCATGCGGAACATGCGTTTGAACTGCTCCTTGTGTTTCACGCCGAAACGCTGCTCTTCATCAATGACGGCCAGCCCCAGGTTCTTGAAGGTGACATCCTTGGAGATGACGCGGTGGGTGCCGATGACGATATCCACCGAGCCATCGGCAATGCCGGCCACGATTTCCCTGATTTTCTTAGCCGGGGTAAAGCGGCTCATGAGCTCGAGGCGCACCGGGTATTCGCTCATGCGGGCGCGGAAGGTGCGGTAGTGCTGCGCGGCCAGCACCGTGGTGGGGGCCAGGATGGCTGCCTGGCGTCCGCCGGTCACGCATTTGAACGCGGCGCGGATGGCTACCTCGGTCTTGCCGAAGCCGACATCGCCGCAGATGAGGCGGTCCATGGGGCGCCCGCTTTCCATATCGGCCTTGGTCTGGGAGATGGCGCGCAGCTGGTCGGGCGTTTCGCGGTAGGGGAAGCTGGATTCAAACTGCCACATCCACCCGGAATCAGCCGGGTGGGCACAGCCGGAGTTGCTTTCGCGCTCGGCCTGCACCTCCAGCAGCTGGGCGGCGTAGTCCTGCACTGCCTTTTCTGCCGCCTGGCAGGCGCGCCGCCAGCGGGCATCACCCAGCTTGCTCAGTTCCGGAGTTTTGGCGCCAAGACCTATGTATTTGGAAACCAGGTGGCTCTGCTGCAGCGGGATGCGCAGCAGCACTCCGTCTGCATACTTGATGTGGATTTCCTCCTCTCCGCTCTGCTCGTCGCGCACAATGCCCACGAATTTACCGAGGCCGTGGGAGGCGTGAATCACAAAGTCTCCCTCCTCAATTTCCCGCAGCGGGGCCTGGGCTCGCTCGCGGCGCATGCGGTCGGTGCGGTCGTCCTGCCTGCGGTTGCGGGGTGTGGAGTAACGTCCGAAAATTTCGGCAGCTGAGAGCACGGCCAGCCTGGCGCCGGGAATGGTGAAGCCCAGGGGCAGGTCGCCATCGCGGCTCTGCACGCCGGACCAGGCATCGTCCTCTCCGCAGATTTCCTCGAACCGGCTTTTCTCTCCTTCGTGCGGGAAGAACATGACCACGCGCCATTTCTGCTCGCGCCACTTGCGCAGCTCCATGCCGGCCAGCTGGCGGCGGGCTTCCTGCATCACAAAATCGCCCGTTTCAAAACTGCCCAGTGGAGTGCCGAAAATGGCGGTTTTGTCCCCGGCGTTCACGCTGTCAATATCCGGCAGCACCTCCTCGCGGTCGGGCGGCAGTTCAAATACCAGCACATGCCCGGGTACACCGCACCCCGGCAGGCTCACCACCCAGTCTTCCTTGCTTATCCACTCTGCCAGCGGCTTATCTGCGGGCGGTTCATCCAGCACGAGGTCGGCGGATTCGAGCTTCCTGAAGGAAAGCTGTGAGTCTACATCGAAAGCTCGGATGCTTTCCACTTCGTCACCAAAAAACTCAATGCGCAGCGGCCAGGCAGATTGCAGCGGAAAAACGTCCAGAATACCGCCGCGCAGACTCCATTCTCCGCGCCCGGTCACCTGGTCAACGCGTTCGAACTCGTGGTCGAGCAGGGCGGTGCATACATCATCCAGCGGGTATTCTGCCGCCACATTCAGGGTGAGGGTGAAACCTGCACCTGCCGAAAAGCTGGGGGCGGGCTGCTGCAGGGCGGCTGCCGTCACGAGCACCGCCTGCGTTTCCTTTGCCGGGCCGGAGATAGCGCGCAGGGCTTCCAGACGCTCGGCTGCTAAATCGGGGTCGGAGATGCCGTTGTTGATGTGGATTTCCTGCTCCGGCACAAAGACGGCCTGCGGCCCCTGCCAGAGTGGCCACTCAGCCGCCAGCCGTTCCTGCACGGGCAGGGCATCTGCCACCACCCATACGCGGCGGGGCTTGTCGGAGGCAGCCGCCACCATGGCCGCTACAAAGGAATAGGCCGCCGGGCTAACCCGCTCCAGCACCAGCGGAGAATCCACCGAGCCTTCAAGACGCAGCCTCGCCAGCTCCCCGGCAAAGGCTGGGGAGTTCGCAACAATCTCTGTGAGCGGCTTCGCCACGCGCGTTCATGGTATCAGTAAGCGTGGCAGTTGTCAAATAAAAGCTTGCCAAGGCAGGGGGTGGGTGTTAGGATAGGCACGCATCACTGCTCCGGTAGCTCAGTTGGATAGAGCACGAGCCTTCTAAGCTTGGGGTCCCGCGTTCGAGCCGCGGCCGGAGCGGAACAAGGGCCTGCACATGGAAATGTGCAGGCCTTTTTCAATTCAGGCTTGAATGCCGGGGCGAACCATAGTAGGATGAGGGGGTACATGTTAGTATGACTATGAAAGCTTTTATGATTATGTTCGGCAGCTTGTTCTGCCTGGGGACTCTGGTGCATGCCCAGGATGTGGCTGAGGAGGCAACGGAGCAGACAACGGAACAGGTGGAGACCGTCTCCATTCCTGACCTGGTGAAGGAAGCAGAGTATGTAACCAAGGTGAAGCCTAAGAAGAAGGCATCTGTGTATTTCTTCCTGCGCTCGCACTCCCGCTGTGGTTTCTGCCGCAAGATTGCGCCGCAGATGAATGACCTTTACAAGGAAATGAAGAACAAGGGCGCCGAGCTGATTATGCTTAACGGCGATCCCGATGCGGAAAAAGCCGCCGCCTGGGCAAAGGAAATGGATATCACCATTCCGATGGTGACTCCGGAATCCTGCGGCCCGATTGCTGCTGTTGTACCTGCTGGTGGCAGCGGCGGCTCGCCGAATATCACGGCGGTCATGGCCGATGGCACCCGCCTGGATGGCGTTTCCGGTGCATCCAAGTGCCCGGAGCTGGTTGGCAGCTGGAAGGATATGGTAAAGGAAGCCAAGAAGGCAGAGGCCCAGGCCAGGAAGGCTAAGAAATCCAAGAAGAAAAAGAAGAAGTCGAAGAAGGCTGCCAGCGACGAGCTGTAAACAATCTTGAATTGCTGAATGATAGAAGACGCCCTGCACATCGTTGAAATGTGCAGGGCGTTCTGCGTTTGTCAGCGCTGGAGCCGGATTCAGTAATTCAGCTCGCCAGCGAGCACGCGGCGCTCAAATTCCTTGATATCAACCACCTCGCCGGTGCGGCGGGCGTGTTCCACGGCAAAGGCGATTACGTGGGAGTGGGCACTTGCCTGGATGGGGGTGGTCATGAGCGCAGTATCCTCCACCACCCGCATGTCGTTGTACAGGTTGCTCACCAGACCCCAGTCTCCACCGCCGTGGCCGGCATAGCCACCGGCCGCCACATCGAAATCTACGGCACAAAGGCAAAACTCCGCGCCGGTGCATTCTACAAGGAAAACGGCCCGGGCGAAATCACCATCACCGAGCATTTCTCCAAGAAGATGCGGAAGGTCGATATCGAGGAAGCCGACGGCGGCTATGCCGGCCACGGCGGCGGCGACTGGGGCCTGGTGAGCAACCTGTACAACGATATGCGCGTGGTGGAGGACACCACCCTCATGACCACCCCCATCCAGGCCAGCGCCCACTCCCACGTCATCGCCTTTGCCGTGGAGCACGCCCGCCGCACCGGCGAAGTGGTGGATATCAAGGAGTTCGAGCGCCGCGTACTCGCCGGCGAGCTGAACTACTGATTTCCCCGCCTTTCAACACATGTGCCCCCACCTGCGCAGAGTATGCACCGTTCTGGCAACCGCGCTGGTGGGGGCTTTGATTTCCTGCACAGCCGTGCGCAAGGGGAACTTCACCATCGTCGACCTCGGCGGAGCGGTGAACAACATAGGCCTTGCCGAGCCACACCTGCGCGAAGAGCCC
>JAFNWZ010000401.1 GCA_017379255.1 Akkermansia sp.
CATTATGCTGGGCACTTCAGAGGGCGAGTATGTGGCCCAGAGTGGAGATGGCGGGGTAATGACCCATGCCAATGCCACCATTGCCGCGCACGGTTTTGTGGGCTCTGCCAATATAGAGGCGGTGCGTGGAAGTGACCGTATCATTTATTTTGAGCGCGGAGGCGCGCGCGTGATGCAGTATGGCTATGACCAGGCGCAGGACGCGTACATTTCAACTGACCTTACTGTATTCGCCGACCATGTGCTGGCAGGCGGAGGCGGCGTGGTGGAGGGCTGTTTCCTGCGCAAGCCGGACAGCAAGGCGGTGCTGGTACTGGCGAATGGCCAGCTGGCGCTGATGACCTACAATGCCCACCACCGGGTGAACGCCTGGCACCGGTACATCACGAATGGACGCTTCCTTTCTGTGGCGATGCTGCCGAATGGTGAGAAAGCTGACAGCCTGTTTGCTGTGGTGGCTCGCGAGCAGGTGCGTGAGGTGGAAGACGGCCTGGCTGACCCGCTCGACCGCGAGACGGTGGCCTGGATAGAAGTCTGCGATGAGGAGAGCATGTATGCGGATGGCGATGGGGAGGATTACACTTCCACCCTGCTGACCAATGCCCTCAATGTGACGCGGCTGGGTTCACCGAAGCAATCCAACGCGGAGCTGTGGCTCTATTTGCACGAACCTTGCCAGGTGAAGGGCGTGGAGCTGACGGTGGATGCCGGCAAAACATGGAGCCGGGTTCCCCGGCAGGTTAACAAGGTGATGGACAGGGGCTGGCATAAGCTGTGTGCTGTACCGAATGTGGGCATGGAGCGGTGCGTGGGATTCCGCTGCCATGGTAACCAGGGAATGAATGCGGGGGCGTTGCAGGCATGAACCAGGAAGAGTTAAATGCAGGATTGCGGTCCATGCTTGAAAGCCAGGCGTGGAGATTAGATAACCTTTATTGGATTGAGGATAAGATGGGCAATCTGGTGCGTTTCCACCTGAACCATGCCCAGCAGAAATTCTACAGCAGGCTGCACTACCGCAACGAGATTCTAAAAGCGCGCCAGCTGGGCATGTCTACCTTTGTGGCAATACTCATGCTGGATTGCTGTCTGCATAACCTGCGTTTCCACGGCGGCATTATCGACAAGAGCGAGAAGGAGGCGCACAAGAAGTTAGAGAAAATCATCCTGGCGTATAACCACCTTGACCACCTGCCGGAGAACCCCACCATGGCAGATAAGGCTCTGGCCCAGATAGGCCGGGAGCTGAAGGAGAAAGTGCCGTATGAGGCGAAGCCGGGCAAGGGGTTCGTGAAGTGGGTGAATGGCAGCTCGGTGGAGGCTAAGGCCACGGTGCGTGGCGGCACGCTGCAGATGCTGCACGTTTCGGAGATGGCGTATGTTTCCGCCCGCATGCCGCAACGTGCCAAGGAAATCAAGAATGGTGCGCTCAATACGGTGGCCGCCGGCATGTACATCATTAAGGAGTCCACGCACGAAGGCGGGCGCGCCGGTGATAATTACATCATGGTGCGCCAGGCCATGGCCAACGAGGGCAA
>JAFNWZ010000402.1 GCA_017379255.1 Akkermansia sp.
ATGTTATTAAGAGGTATAACTGAAACTGTATCTGAAGTGCCAAATGCAGCGGATTATTTCAGTTGGAGAGAAAGAGAATGGCAGCAACAAACCGTAACTAATGCGCTACGATTAGTTAAGTTCAATACCGGCTCAATGTATTCGATGGCGCGCTCCAGAGAGAAGACGCGGGGCGGGGTGAGCTGGATGGAATCGTTCTTGGTGGCTGAGCGGTGGTTGGTGAGGTGCTTCTCACGGGTGGGGTTCACAGGGATATCGATATCCTTCGGGTTTTCGCCCACAATCATGCCTTCGTACACCTCATCACCGGGGGCAATGAACAGAGTGCCGCGCTCCTCCATGGCCTGCAGGGCGTAAGGACGGGCGATGCCGTTCTCCATGGAGATGAGGGTGCTGGTCTGGCGGGTAGTGATTTCGCCGGCGTAGGGGGCGTATTCCTTGAAGAGGTGGGAGAAGATGCCGTGCCCACTCGTCAGGTTCACCAGCTCGAACTCGAAGCCGATGAGACCGCGCGTCGGAATCGTTGCCTGAATCGTCGTGCGCCCGTTACCGCTCGCTTCCATGTTCTCCAGGATGCCGCGGCGGTTGCCCAGGATGCGCACGGTGCCGTTGGCGCATTCATCCGGCACTTCGATGAACACCGTCTCAAACGGCTCGCAGTTCACACCGTCAATCTCGCGCACAATCACCTTGGGGCGGGAGACGAGCACTTCGTAATTCTCGCGGCGCATCTGCTCCACGAGAATCGCAATCTGCATCGTACCGCGGGCCGATACGCTGAACACACCCGCCAGATCCGTATCCTCCACTTTGATGGAGATATTCGTGCGCATCTCGCGCATCAGGCGGTCTCGAATCACGCGGCTGGTCACGTTCTTACCATCGCGGCCACCCAGCGGGCCGTCATTGATGCTGAATTCCATCTGAACCGTCGGCGGTTCAATCGTCACAAAGGGCAGGGGCTCACCCTCCGGGTCGGCAGTCAGCGTCTGGCCGATGTCGACATCCTCGAAACCGGAAAGCCCGATGATATTGCCCGCCTCGCCCACGGTGGAGTCGGTGGTCTGCAGGCCGCTGTATTCGAAAAGTTTTGTCACCTTAGCCTGCACCCGGCTGCCATCCTGGCGCAGCAGATACAGCGTATCGCCCTTCTGCACGCGGCCGCTCGTAATGCGGCCCACGGCCACGCGGCCCACGTAGTCATCCCAGTCGATATTGGAGATGAGCATCTTGAAAGGCTTATCCGGGTCTGCATCCTGCGGGGCAGGGATGTGCTTCACAATCTGGTGCAGCAGCGGCGTGCAATCCACCGGCGCTTCACCCTCCGGGCTGTTCATGAAATAACCATCGCGGGCAGAGCCATACACAAACGGTGCCTCAAACTGCTCCTCCGTTGCATTCAAATCCAGCAGCAACTCCAGCACCTGGTCATGCACTTTCATGGGGTCGGCATGCGGGCGGTCATCTTATTGATGACCACGATGGGTAAGAGCCCCTCTTCCAGCGCCTTGCGCAGCACAAAACGCGTCTGCGCCTGCGGGCCTTCGTACGCATCCACCACCAGAATCACGCCATCCACCATCTTCATCACTCGCTCCACCTCAGCACCGAAATCTGCGTGCCCGGGCGTATCCACAATGTTAATCGTGTAATCATTCCAGTGGATTGATGTATTCTTCGCCTTAATCGTGATACCCTTCTCGCGCTCCAGATCCATCGAATCCATGGCGCGCTCCTGCACCTCCTGATTCTCGCGGTAAGTACCACCAGCCTTTAGCAGCTGGTCCACCAGCGTCGTCTTACCATGGTCAACGTGGGCAATAATAGCCAGATTGCGGAATTTGCTCGGGTCACTCATAACAAAAAATATACCTTACCGCCACATACTGCGGCTGCGCCGCAGAGTCTAGCACACTCAATGCCCTTTGAAAAGAGCAAAGATTGGGAAATACCATTGTATGGTGATAAAATGGTGATATATCAAATCTCCATCGCCCCTGTTTTTGCTTCCGGAATCTGCTTTGCATGGTTATAAGGTGAACAACTACAGTTTGTTAAGTCTGGTTTATGCAAATTTCAAATTGAATTTGAAATTTGCATAAATATGTCTCAACCTGCAGACGGTGAAATTCTTATAGCTATGCCATGCTGTTTTTATTCCATCAGGCGAGGAATTTCCTCATCATTGCAGATTTCAACGCCCTGCAGTGTCCCCATAGGGGACCCGGCATACACAAGAGCCGGTGATTTGCAGTCTGTCACCATATCGGCTAAGGTACGAAGATTTCTGCACATGTCGGGGTTGTAGGTAAAGGCAGATTTAATCTCGATGGGTTTGGGGCAGCGCTGCTGTTCCAGAATCAGGTCAATTTCGAATCCATTGGAATCGCGGAAGAAGAATAAATTGGGGGACTCGCCCTTATTCAGTTGAGTCTTCAGAAACTCAGAAACAACAAAGTTCTCGTAAATATTTCCGATGAGCGGGTCTCGCGCAACCTGGTCGGCAGATTTGATGCCCAGCAACGAGGTCACCAGTCCTGTCTCTGTGAAATAGATTTTGGGGGACTTGGTCAGCCGTTTGCCGTAATTTCTGTGGTAGGGGCGCAGCGTGAACACAATGTACGAGGCCTCCAGCATGGAAACCCATTCCTTGATGGTTGTGGAGCTAACCCCCACATCGCCTGCGAGCGAAGAATAATTGATAATCTGCCCCACGCGGGAAGCCAGCAGGCGGATAAATGTCTCGAACGCCAGAATATTGCGCACATTGATAATCTGGCGTACATCGCGCTCCACATAAGTGCGCAGATAATCGGAATAGGCGCGTTGTGGTGAAATCTTCTGAGCATGCACGCGCGGCAGGCCTCCGTAGAAAAGTTTCTCATCCCGGGTAAGCCGGATACCTGCTCTCTGCAGCTCCTGCTGAGTGAGCGGCAGCAAATCCACCATGCCCGATCGGCCCGCCAGGCTTTGCGTGATGGTCTCTTGCAGCTCCATCTGGCGGCTTCCTGTAAGAATATACAAGCCCGGCCTGTTTTCCTGATCCACAATGCCCTGCAGATAACTGACCAGTTTCGGCGTATTCTGCACCTCGTCAAAAATGCACGGGGCAGGGTGTTGCCGCAGAAATCCCCTCGGGTCGCTTTCAAAAGCAAGCCGGGAATCCGGATCTTCCAGACTCACATAATCATAATCAGGAAACAGATGCCGGGTCAGCGTCGTCTTGCCCGACTGCCGCGGTCCGCACAGCGTCACTACCGGATACATACTGGCTGCCTCCAGTATGTTAGCACTCGCATCCCGTTCGATTATCTTCCTGCTCGCCATACCCGGAATATAGCATCATCTTTATGCAAATTCAAGATTCAATTTGAAATCTGCATAAATAAACCGGGCTATTCCAGCTCCGCCGCAGCAGCTTAATCCACCATGCTTCCTGCATGAATGAAGCGGCTATTCCCATAGGGAAGGGCAAACCAGGATGGTGATGATAAGCTGAATGTTCCCGGGGAGGGCATTCAGTCTCCAATGCCTGCCCCGTCGACCCGTGAGGGCAGACCACAAACCGCCGCCGGAAAACGCACAAGGATGAGAGGACGGAATCACTTCGGCTGACCTGCGCCAGACAACGGAGAAAAACCTGCAAAACCCTTCACCTTAGTAGTGTGTTCGCGCATTGCCTTGATTTCTGCCTTGAAAGGCGCCAGAATCCGCTTCTGCCCGGCGCGGTGCATATTCAACTTCACACCGGGCCACCAGGTGCGCCAGGCCTTGCCGCGCTCATTTTCCTCTGCCCGCACCTGCGCAATGCTCTGCTCATTCCCCAGAGCATCCCTGTATTTTGCTCCACTCCGATACTCCGGATATGGCACGCGTTCTCCGCTGATGGTCGAATACTTTGTTTTCCCTGTGTAGGCATTCTGACCACCCTCCAGATAGAGCAGCCCCAGCACCTCTGCAAACAACGCCTGGCGCAGAACCGGGGGCATCTGCCGCAGAAAATAAATACCACGCTGCACCTCCAGCTCCTGTAACTCATCCGCAAACGATGCAAACGCAGCCTCATTCCCCGCCCGGTAAATATGCAGCTTGGCCAGCTTCCACACATCCTGCTTCTGGGCCGTGTTGCCACGCCGGGCCGCATAGAAATCGTACAACTTGCCATCACCGCCAATAAACTTTGCCCCCTGCTGCACATAGTAGAAAGGCACACGGACCTTCTCCACCACCTTTCCCCGTTGCGTCACCTCCACAAGCTCGCTCCCTTTCTTGCTGCTGTACGCACTGCTGCCGTTTTCCATGAACAACAGCCCGCGTTTCTCTGCCAGCACCGCATCGCGCTGCGCACACGGCATCTTCCGCAGGCAACTGCTCACCTGCCGGGTATGCTCTTTCACATTAACCGGGGCTGCTCCCGCCGCCACCTCCACCATGCCCCCCAGCATGCAGAGCACCATCGCTATCTGAATGAAACCCTTCATTATCAAAACTCCGTTGAATAAACCAGCCTGAATGATACCGTATGCAGTATAACAGATACAACTGCATAAGTCAACCACCGCCCACCGATTCCACCTGTTAAACTAACCGCTTGCCTATCAGAAAGAGGTGCATAAAATAAAGAGCACCATGACCACCCTTCGTATCCTCATCATCACCGCCGCCCTGCTGGGGCTTGCCGCCTGCAGCTTCAACGCCAGCATCACCCCGCCATCGTTCGGCGAAAAACAGCATTCCGCCAACTGAAGACCACCTGCCGCTCACTCACCCCCGTATCCGGCGGCGGGGCAAGCATCGCGCACACAACACCAGCCCTGCAATCCCTCCTCGGAGTCCTCTAACGCATACGCGTTGCTGTACAGCTCCGTTTCATACTGGAAAACCGATAATCTGCCCTCCCGCAGCTCGCCTGAATACACCACCTCCGTATTCTGTGGAAGCATTGAAAACACATAGTTATAAGCCTTACCATCCGGGGCGATTCTGCCACCTCCACCCGCAGTAACGGCGCCACCACCGAAACTCCCGAGACCGGATGCACGGCAGGTGCCGCACAGCTCAACCTCCCATGCCGAATCTCCCACTCCCCCGAACGCGGGAACATCAGAATCAGCACTGTCATCCAAACACAAACAAAGAGCCAGAACCTAACCTGCATCCACGTTATATCCTGCCCCTTATTCATTAATCACTAATAATTAATCACTCTCCTTCAGCCACTGGCTGAAGGCCTGCGCCCATTTCAGCGAAATGCCCGGCAGCTCTGCCAGCTCCTCCGCGCTGCGGGCGCGGATACCCGGCACCGTGTGAAAACGCGCCAGCAGCAGCTCCTTGCGGCGCGGAGTCATGCCCGGATACGCATCCAGCTTACTCTCCCGCACACGCTTGCGCACCAGCAGCTCATTGTAATTATTCGCAAAGCGGTGCGCCTCATCGCGCAAACGCTGCAGCAGGCGCAGCGCCCCGCATTCGTGGCTGAGCACCAGCGGCTCTGCCTGCCCCGGCAGGTAAATCTCCTCATCGCGCTTGGCCAGCCCCACCACAGGCATCTGCTGCAGGCCAATCTCCGCCAGCACCTGCACCGCAATGGCCAGCTGCCCCTTGCCGCCATCCACCACCACCAGATCCGGCACCTTGATGGGGGCTTTGCCCTGTGCGCCCAGTTCCTTCAACCATGCATAAGTATCCACCCCGGCGGGCTTATCAAAAAGCGCGCTGCTCTCATTCACAATGCGCGAATACCGGCGGCGCACCACTTCCAGCATGGAAGCAAAATCATTCTGCCCGTCCACCCCTTTGATGCGGTACCGCCGATACGCCGCATTATCCGGTCGTCCCTGCGTAAAACGCACCATGCTCGCCACAATATGGTTACTCGAAAGGTTGGAGATATCAAAACACTCCATCACCGCCGGTGGCTGCGGCATCCCCAGTGCCTCTGCCAGCTCCGCCAGGTCACGGTCCGGGTCCACCGTGCCCGGCAGGTCCGGCGCGCGGCGGGTGAAGCGGCGCGTGGGCTCCAGCGTTTTGATGATATTCTCCCGCACATCGCGCAACCGCGCCGCCTGCTCAAAATCCAGCGCATCCGCCGCCGCCATCATCTCCTGCGTCAGCGCGTCCAGATGAGCCTGCCGCCCGCGCCCCTCCAGCAGCCCCAGGGCCGCCTCAAACTGCGCGCGGTACTCCTCCTCCGAAATCCGCCCCACACACGGCGCAGAGCAGTGGCGGATCTCATCATCGTGGCAATGGCGGTACTGCTCCTCCCCCGGGTGGCGGCAGGTGCATGTGCGCAGCCGGAAGCGGTGGTTGAGCCACTCCACCGTCTCCTTCAGCGCCGTGGCATGCACAAAGGGGCCGATGTAGCGCGCTCCGTCATCCTTGCGCAACCGCACCAGCGAAAAACGCGGAAACGGCTCCTGGCGGCTTGCCCGCAACAGATAATACCGCTTATCATCCCGCAGCTGCACATTATAATGCGGGCGGTACTCCTTAATCAGCTTCTGCTCCAGAATCAGCGACTCCTGCTCATTCCGTACCTCGTAATAATCAAAATCCACAATCGCCGCAATCAGCGCCCGCGTCTTGCCATTCTCCAGCGTCGCGCGCGACGGCGAAAAATAATTTGCCAGCCGCCGGTGCAGGTCCTTCGCCTTTCCCACATAAATCACGCCACCGCCCTCCCCCTTCATGAGATACACCCCGGGGCAGTGCGGTGTCAACCTCCACTTCTCCTTGAGGTTCACCTTCGGCATGTGCGTATCATAGCACCTCCCACCGCGGAATGCAAACCCAGACCAGCGGAGCAACAAGGAAAAATAAACGCAACCGCGGCATCTTGCCCCGGGCCTGCAACCCTCCATTCATGGCCATGCACGGAAAAATCCCCACCCTCTTCCCGGCCATACCGCCTATTCTCTCAGAATATATGTGTCAGCCCGCTATATTATAGTGAGACTGCGGCCCATGCGCGTTATTCTTAATTTGTATGGCATCAAAACACATCACAAGATGCGATAAGGAATTCGGCGCCTTCAGCGGCTGGCGCTTCTGCATCACCCGCAACAAGCAACGCCTCGTGCGCTACTTTTCCGACCTCGAATACGGCAGCTCCCGGAATGCCCTCGCCGAAGCAGAATCCTTCCGCGAGCACACCTACGCCCTGCTTGCCCGGAATTCCGGCAACGAAGCGGCCATCCTCCAGGAAATCAGCGCCGAGTACCGCCGCACACGCACCCTCCCGGCAGCCCTGCGGCGCTATGCTCCCAGCGCCACCCAGCGCAAAGCCATCACCTTCCGCATCACCCCGCAACTCAGCCTTGCGCTGGAGCACTACAGCTCCTTCATGGGGCTCGAGACCAGCTCTGTCATCCGCCTGGCGCTCTACAATTACTTTATCCACATAGCAGGCCGCAGCGAACGCCCCGGCTCCGCAGAACTCCAGGAACATGTGGACGAACTCGAAGCCCAGGCCATGGCTCTCGGCCTCCCTTCCTTTGCCGACCTGATGACCAACGATGTCAATACCGTCCACCGCCAGGACGAATACCCCATCCCCGGCGACACCTCC
>JAFNWZ010000403.1 GCA_017379255.1 Akkermansia sp.
GTATGAGGACGAATACAGGGTGACCATGAGACACAACAGATGCTCTCGCTTTAGTGTAGGACCTCCAACAATGTATTTTACTAACGCCTTTACTCGATACATAACTAAAATAATACTAGGACCTAAATACGAGTACTCGCCCCTAGAGATAGCTTTTCTCATTTCTAAGAGACGGAAGCAATTGGACGAACATCTCTATATTCCAAGGGGTGTTAAAATAGTTAAAGCAAAAATACAAGAACGCTCTTTTGACTTAGAAATTCCTGAGGATGATGATTTGACTGGCAATTATCCAATAGGCGTTTTTTGAGGCTAAATGAAAATTACGAATTGTCAGATTTCGTAAAAGTTAAGACCCCTGTTTTGTTGCCCCTCTTCGCCTGATGAAACGGATTGCCTTGGCTGTTTCCAACGGACGAGACGATGTCAATCGTCCGCTGGCAAACGTAGCACCGCCGCCCCACCTCGCCGCTCTACCCAGAAAGCCCTCTGCTATAACAAACTTCACTCTCTATTTACTGCTCGGGCCTCGTGTTTTGCTGCTGCTCACTTACTACGCCCAGATAGGACAACTGAACGAATCCAGGGAGTGAATCGTTCCGCCGCCGCCCTGCCGGACTATGGCGTGACAAAGGAATAGGGACGAAGCTGGGTGGGGAACGTGATGTAATGTTCTTGCATGTTTGCATGATTTTATGTTCCTTTGCTTTACTGCATGGGATGGTTGTGATAAACTGGCTGAGGTAATTCCCGGCAGGGGGTGAGTTTTTAATTCATGGCTTACGATAAACAGGATTCTTTGTTGCTGATGTACACCACGCCGGATGGTGTGACTAAGGTTGACGTTACCTTTGAGGAGGATACGGTCTGGCTGAGTACGGCACAAATGGCGGAGCTGTTTCAGCGCGATCGCTCGGTAATTACTAAGCATATTAAGAAGGTTTTTGAAGAGGGGGAGCTACCGAGAGAAAGCAATGTGCAAATTTTGCACATTGCAAATTCTGACAAGCCAGTATCTTTTTATAGTCTGGATGTTATCATATCGGTTGGGTATCGTGTAAAATCCCAGCGCGGTGTACAATTCCGCTTGTGGGCTTCCGGTATCATCAAGGAGTACATGCGGAAGGGCTTTGCTATGGATGATACCCGGTTGAAGGAGCTGGGCGGCGGTGGCTATTTCAAGGAGCTGCTGGCGCGTATACGGGATATCCGAGCTTCGGAGAAGGTGTTTTACCGGCAGGTGCTGGAGATTTATGCCACGAGTATTGATTATGACCCCAGGGCTGAGATTTCCATGGAGTTTTTCAAGAAGGTGCAGAACAAGATTCACTATGCCGTGCATGGTGAAACGGCGGCCGAGGTGATTTACCACCGGGCGGATGCTGAGAAAGAGTTCATGGGGCTGATGAGTTTTGCCGGGAGTCAGCCGACGCTGGTGGAGGCCAAGGTGGCGAAGAATTATCTGAACGAAAAGGAACTGCGGGCGATGGGGCAGATTGTTTCCGGGTATCTGGACTTTGCTGAGCGACAGGCCGAGCGTGAACAGCCGATGACGATGCAGGACTGGGCGGCGCATCTGGACCGCATGCTGACCATGAGCGGTGAGCAGTTGCTGCTGGATGCCGGCAGCATCAGCCACGAGCAGGCGATGCAGAAAGCCACCGAGGAATACAAGAAGTACCAGGCCCGCACCCTCAGCAATGTGGAGCAGGATTATCTGCTCTGCATGAAGGATTTGCAAAAGAAGGGCAAAGAATTGAAATAAGCCACTGCCTCACTACGCCGCCCAGCCTGACTTCTCTCGCGGGTTCTCCGCCAGGCAATTGTCCGCCGGTGGGAAGTGAAGTGCGCCAAGGTGTGAAAGCGTGCAATTTTGCAGTGCGATTGCAAATTTGCACGCTTTCGGGGGGCTTTGTCTGTAGATTGAACGCGGTGGGGCGGTTTGTTATCTGTATGTAGGAGGCCGCGGGGCGTTATTGCGGGGTTGACGCGCGCGGCGGATGAGCGTATAACTGATGCCAGATATGGATACTCCCGGAGCAGTGCTGCCGAAGTCGCGCTTATGGACGGCGAATTACACGCGCGCCTGGGTGGCGAATTTCCTGTTGTTCTTTTCGTTCATGGTGATGACGCCGCTTTTTCCGGTGTATCTGAGTGCGGAGTTCGGGGCGGATAAGGATACGATTGGCTGGGTGCTGGCGGGGTACAGTATCACGGCGGTGCTGGCGCGTTTTGTGAGCGGGTGGCTGGTGGATAGTTTTCCGCGTATGGTGGTGCTGGTGAGTTCGTTTGTGTTGTTTGCGCTGTGTACCGGGGCGTATCTGCTGGCGGGGAGTATGCTGGCTTTTGCGGTGGTGCGTACGCTGCACGGTATTCCTTTCGGCGCGGCTACGGTGGCGAATAGTACGGTGGCGGTGGATTCGCTGCCGTTCAGCCGCCGGGCAGAGGGTATCGGGTATTACGGGCTGAGCAATAATGTGGCTACGGCGCTGGCGCCCAGTGCGGGGTTGTTCCTTTACGGTGCGTGGGCGGATTTCCGGCTGCTGATGTGGGTGGCGGTGGTGCTGGCGGTGGCCGGGGTGCTGGTGACGCATTCGACGCGTCTGCCGCGGCGTCCGCGTCCGCTGCCGCGCAAGCCGTTCAGCTGGCGGAAGCTGATTCTGTGGCGCGGGTGGAGCCAGGGGCTTACGACGGTTTGCTTTGCGTTTGCTTATGGCACGGTTTCGACTTATGTGGCGCTGTACAGCATCGAGGTGCTGGGGATTACGCATGGCACGGGCTTGTTCTTCCTGTTGTTTTCCATCGGGTTGATTTTATCGCGTCTGGTGGGGAGCCGCACGCTGCGGCAGGGCAGGATTGTGCAGAATGCGGTGGTGGGCGTGGGGCTGGGCTGCGTGGGCTATGCGCTTTTTGCCGGGGTGCAGGCGGAGTGGGCGTTGTATGTTTCTGCCCTTATCTGCGGCTTGGGCAATGGGCATTTCTTCCCGGCGGTGCAGAATATGTTTATCAACATGTGCAGCAAGGATGAGCGCGGTACGGCGAATTCGACCCTCTTTGTTTCCTGGGATATCGGCGCGGGTATCGGCACGCTGCTGGGCGGGGTGCTGGCGGAGGTGTATGGTTTTGAGTTTGCGTTCTGGGCGGCTGCTGTGGTGAATTTCTGCGGTGTGGCTTTGTTCCTTCTGTATGGCTGCGGGGCGTATAGACGCCAGGTGGCGGGAGGGCGAATGTAGGATGTTGGATGTAGAATGTTGATTGATGGAGGGGGGGGGAGCAGGGGCTGGCGCGTGGGAAAACTTGGAAAAGTGGAAATTTTAGCGGAAATTCTCTTGGAAAAATGGAAATTTTGGGCGATTTTGTCTTGGAAAAGTGGAAGAAATGAGGTATGTTTGTCTTGGAAAAGAGGAAATGATATGCTTAAGCGTAAGATAGACAACTACTTGTCGGATTACTATAAATCGACAAAGCGGGCCTTGCTGGTGACAGGCGCTCGTCAGACCGGAAAAACATTTTCTATCCGTCAGTTCGGAAAATGTTTCAAGCGCTTTGTCGAGATTAATTTTGTAGATAAGCCTGAGGCGATAGGCA
>JAFNWZ010000404.1 GCA_017379255.1 Akkermansia sp.
AATCTGCGTCTGAGAGAAATCATTGCCGGTGATGGAAACCTCTGCATCCAGAGAAATCGTAAGCTTGTTAATGGCAGAGGCGTCGGTAATGGTCACATTGGCACCAGCCTCAATCACAACATGAGAGGCCTGTACCCCCGCCAGAACGGCAGTGGCGCCTGCTTCAATACGGACAGCACCCGCCGCAATGGAAGTACCTTCTGTTGCGGTCAGGGTACCACCGTTCTGCACAGTAATCTCATTGGAACCCAGATTGATATTGGCAGCAGAAAGCAACAGTGCAGCACCATCTGCCACAGTGACAGCCCCGCGGCTGATAGATGCCCCCTCGGTAACCTCAAGCGTGCCCGCATTGATTTCCGTACCACCGCTGTACACATTGCCAGCGTTGGTCAACACGAGTTTACCGGCACCAGTCTTGATTAACTTATTATTGCCAGCACCATCTCCATCATCCAAGAGGGAATTAATTGTCAGCACAGCGCCGGAATCAATATGGAACACTGTATCATCCTGGCGCAGGCCCACACTCGTCCCCGAGATGGAGGATTCGCTGCTACCACCTTCAACTGCATAGACATTCACCCTGGAACCACCTGCAAACAAATCGATATTGGAACCCGTGATACCGGTGATCGAGCTGCCATACATATTGACAACGGCACTTCCCAGAGTCTGGTTACCCGTGGTGGAAACGTGGAGTATGGCTCCACCCTGCTGCTCATTACCCAGATTGAAAACTGAGATGACATCGTCGGCATAGCCAGTACAATCCCACGCAGCCAGTTCCAGAGTGCCCAGCACATTGACTGTTCCCTTGACGACACCGTTTCTGCCCGTAGCAGCATTGAGCACCAGCGTTGCCCCGGCACATACGGTGGTAGGTCCTTCATAAGCCTGCCGGACATTGAAACGCCAGATACCCGACTCAATCAGAGCACCGCCGTTGCTGCGCAATGACTCAGTCACATCACAGGTGGAATCGCTGCCCAGAACAATGCCCTCATCGGAGACAATCCGGTAGGTCGCAATAGCCGATTCATCATCCAGCACATACCCAGCGCCATTGGAACCGGCAAAACTCTCCAGCGTAATATTCCGGAAATCAATCTGAGCGCCATCAGCGCGCAGTGTGCCGACCAATACAGTATTTGCTCCGATAATAGTGCACGACTTCGTAATAACAGGCAGGTTTTCCGACAGTTGTATGGATACCCCGTCTTCAAGACCGGAAAGGTCGAGAATGACGGTCTTGTCGCCCGTGGTTGCGTTAAGTCTGGTAATAGCGCCCGCCAGGGAGCCCTCGCCAGACGCCTCCACGCTATTCACCACATAGGTGATGCTATCCACAGGGGACAGAATTTCTCCAAGCTCGACATATTGAGCCATTGCACCGAAACGGGCCAGGATTTCATCCCGGTCAAGAGTTCCCCATGAATTACCGGAAAGGTCGATGGTCTTACCTTCAACCACATTGGTGAAAACAAACTGCTCCACGTTGCTGAAATCATTTCCGGAAAGGTTATAATCGGCATCCAGAGAAAGAGACAGCCCGCCCAGGAATGTGCAACCTGTCATTTCCACCTCTGCACCAGCTTCTACGGTGAGGTCATGCAGTATGGACGAGTTCAAGACAGCCTGTGCCCCACCCTGGATGCTTACGGCTGCTGCATCCAGCTCGGCTTCCGTCATCTTCAGAGAACCGCCCGACTGGATGGTAACAGTGTTGCTTCCCTGGTTAACCACGCACGCGACTATATTCAGACATCCGGATGCCACCAATACAGACCCTGTACCTAAGGCATCGGCCTCTACAAGGAGCTCACCGCCCCGGATTTCTGTGCCGCCTATGTAATCGCTGCTGCCGTTAGTCAGAGTCAATTTGCCTGCACCGGTCTTGATAAGCTTGTGATTCCCCATGTCACCATTGGACAGCTGGGCATTGATGATGAGTTCCGCTGCAGAATCCACCATAATGTTTGTATCGTTCTGCCTCAGGCGCACCATGGAAGTGTTGATATATGACCGCGAAGTCTCAGCGCCGGCCACAGCATAAACATTGATGGCGGCAGGATACGCCGTATTAAACCTGCTGAACATGTCGAAATTGGAACCTTCAACACCAGTAATGGAACCGGCATACATGTTGATTACGGTGCTTCCGAATGTCTGGTTAGGGCCGCTCAGATTTCCATTAGATGCAATCAGCCCGGTGGAAATATGCAACTCACCTCCCCCCTGTTCCGCGCTACCAATGTTAATAACCCGGATGCTATTGGAAAGATCTGAGTAACCAGTGCAATCGGCGGCAGC
>JAFNWZ010000405.1 GCA_017379255.1 Akkermansia sp.
CCACCCATAAAAAGATTGTACACGCCCCAAAATGCCCTTTCTTACTCCCCGGGGACTCTAAAGGACTGGGGTCGCGGCATACAATAAACCCATATTTTGATGCAAAGGCTTAATGATGAGTGGATTGGACAAAAGTATATGGTTTACCCCTCTCAAATAAAAGTGGTGTTGATAATGAATACGTTATGAGCCTGACCCATAAAAAGACTATACTTTTGCCCCTTTTCCAGCCCGGAAATCGGTAAGCTTTTTAACGATTAAAGTCTAGCCTCAACCCGGCTGACCAAGGGCTCCACTTCGAGCAAATCCTCCCCTTGCAGCCTCAGTTTTTGCACATTTTAGGGAACTTATTTCGCAATATCCGGATCTCCGCGCCCCTGGGTTTGCGGCGGAGGTTGCTCAGTACCGATTGTTGGAGATTTCCAGGCATGGGCCTTCACCGACCATCGATGTAGCCAGCAGGGGTAGTGCCGCGCGCAGGGCTTTGCCTTTGAGTTTGTTCAGCATCTTATCTTGTTACAGATTATTCTCAAAAGCCGCCTTGAGGGCAGCGGAATGGTAGAAGTCATGTTCCTGTATGAGCGATTGAATCAGCGCGCCCAGTTCGGGGGAGGGTTTGAGGTGGTGACGCTCAACCTCCTCCTCCGCAATCCAGGTTGCGAGCCGCTTGGCGGTGGTGGCGTATTCGCTCAGGATGGCGGCAATGGCGGGGGCGGCGGCATCTGCCGAGGCGGTATCATGCACGCCCTGCAGGGCGGTGTGCAGTTTCGGCAGACAGGCAGCGGTTACGGCGATATCGGCCCCCACCTGCTCCGTGCTGCGGTAAGGGGTGAGCGCACTCACATCACACCATTGCTGCAGGCGGTAGCGCACAGGGGCGGGAGTATGGCCTATGCTGTCAATGGACAGGCGCACATAGGGGTTACCGTCGGCGATGATTTTATGCACGTAGTCTTTCACCGGCACCGTATTGCTCGAGTGCAGCGGGGCTTCATCCATAACATCGGCCAGGAACCCCGCGCAGGCGGAGGCAATATCGATGTCGTATGGCTGCGGGAGCGGGGCGGGCAGCACCCAGGCCGTTGCCTGCGTGAAACCGGGGCCGCCGCTGCTGAGGCGGATTTGCTCGTCGTAGTGCGTATCGCGCCGCTTGAGAGATTGACTCCCGACGATTTCCAGCAACTCGGCAGGGAAATCCTGCAACGGGGCGGCAGAGGCGGGGTCATCGGTGAAGAGCTCTGCCAGAGCAGCGGAGCCATAGAAGCCCTCCCACTGCAGGCGCTCCACCTCGGTATTCCATTGCTCACTCCAGCTGCCGGCAAGGGTATCCGCCTTCTGCATCGACTCAAAATCGGCAGCGTTCAGCAGGGGCGTAATCTGTTTACGCCGCTCCGTCAGCAGGGCCGGGGCGGCATCTGCCGTGGCAGTGTCGCGCACGGAGCGCAAGTGGTCCAGTTCCTCTTGCAACAGCCGGGTGAGCAGCTCCACGTCAATGGGGCGCTGCTCTGTTGTTGACGGCGTGGCCGGCTCTGCAACACATGGCAGCACTGCGAATGACAGAGCGAGAATAAGAGAGGCTTTCATCTTGATAGATATACTGCCAAAGCCACGCGGCAAAGTAAAGGAAAAAAATCACCCTGAGGATTTCGCAGGACTTGGAAAAGGACTTGGGTTTTTGCTCGATTTTAGCCGTTTTCAGGGTGGGGGAGGGTGGTTGGAGCTGCCTTTCTTCCGATTGAAAATGAATGATTTAGAGTTGAAAATTCTGCTAACTTGCTAGTAAAATAAGCGATTGTTTTCGCAACCTATTAAATATCAGTAAGATGCGAATACGTAAAAAGCAAGGGCTTTCGATTTCTGTGCGTTAAGGGGGTAAAATTAAAGCTGCTTTGTAACGGCTACAATATCATTTAGTTACAAAATGTCGTACCCTTCTCAAAGGCTATTGCCAAAGGCTGCATTCCTGAAATTGAGGGGATGCAGCCTTTTTCTGTTTATGCGCTGATATTTAACGGATTGCGGAGTCCTTAATTGTTAAAAAGAATGTATATTAAAAGTCTCAAAACGCCCTGATTTTGCCCTTTCTCACTCCCCGGGGACTCTAAAGGACTGGGGGCGCGGCATACAATAAACCCCTATTTTATTGCAAGGGCTTAATGATGAGTTTATTGGATAAAAGTATATGGTTTACCCCTCTCAAATAAAAGTGGTGTTGATAATGAATGCGTTATGAACCTGACCCATGAAAAGACTATACTTTTGCCCCTTTTCCAGCCCGAAAATCGGCAAGCTTTTTAACGATTAAAGTCTCGCCTCAACCCGGCAGACCAAGGGCTCCAGCGGCTGGGCATCCTAGGCTTGCGGGCCTGTTTTTGCGCTTTTCCGCACTAACAGCTTGCAGAGGCTCCCGGATTCTGGTAACATGACACCGTAACAAATACACATTTTCCACACTATGAATCTGAGACCTTTGGTATGTTCTGTGCTA
>JAFNWZ010000406.1 GCA_017379255.1 Akkermansia sp.
ACTGGCTGCGGCACTGGCGGGAGCTGCGCCGCGCCTCCGGCTGGAGCGGCGGCAGGAAATGGCCGCAGGATGCGCTGCGGCATACCTTTGCGAGCTACCACCTGAGCCATTTCCGCAGCTATGCGGAGCTGCAGGTGGAAATCGGACACAGGGATGCTACGCTGCTGCGAACGCGCTATGTGGACCAGCGCGGGGTGCAAAGGGCGGCCCGGTTCTGGCTGGCCGCCTGAAGTGGATTTTGAATTTTGAATGTGTTAAGCTCCGCGGTCTCTGCGAGCCCGCCTGTATCATCTCACCCGCGCTCCAGCGCGGGTTTTCACTCAGGCAAAGCCTGTTTTCACTTTTCACTCGCGGCGCAGCCGCGTTTTCACCTGAGAACGCAGGAGTTTTCCCAATGGACGCCATTGTCTGAGGCTGTGCTCCATTGGAAAACGAAATCCGGCGTTGCCCGGACGAAATCCAGCCCTGCGGGCTGGACGATATCGGCACCTTGTGCCGTCGATATCCGCTCCTACGGAGCGGACTGGGTGGCGGCCACCCCCGAGCAGCGGGGGCAGGCCTCGACCCGGTGGCCGGGGGAGATTTCGACCATGGGCGGGCGCTCGGTCAGCTGGTCGGTGGGGATTCCCATGCGCTGGCAGAAGCGGCAGCCCTGCACCTGGTGGCGGATGGAGGCTACATGCCCGGGGATGGAGGGCAGCAGGGTCTTGCGCACATGGTGGCGGCGGGGTATGGAGGCCAGCAGGGCCTTGGTGTACGCATGCACGGGATTGGCAAAGAGTTCTTCCACCGTAGCGCTTTCCACGATGCGCCCGGCATACATGACCAGCACGCGGTCGCAGTGCTGGGCAATCACGCCCAGGTCATGGGTGATGAGCAGCGAGGAGGCGCCCAGGTCCTCATGCAGCTCGCGCAGCAGGGCCAGGATCTGCTGCTGCACGGTGACATCCAGCGCGGTGGTGGGTTCATCGGCAATGATGAGCTCCGGCCTGCAGGCCAGGGCCATGGCAATGACCACACGCTGGCGCATGCCGCCGGAAAGGGAGCCGGGGTACTGGTTAGCGCAGAGTTCCGGGCTGGGAATCTTGACCCGGCTGAGCAGGTTGATGGCTTCCACCCAGGCGGCTTCGGCCGTCATTTCGCGATGCAGCATGAGGGTTTCGGCAATCTGGTCGCCGATGGTATGCACGGGGTTGAGCGCGCTCATGGGCTCCTGGAAGATGAAGCCCACGCGGCCACCGCGCAGCTCACGCAGGCGGTGGTGGGACATAGTGGTCACCTCCTCGCCATCCAGGAGAATGCTCCCGGAAACAATCTTGCTGTGCGGCTGGGGGAGAAGGCGCACCAGGCTCATGGCGGTCACGCTCTTGCCGCAGCCACTTTCGCCCACGATGCCCACGCATTTGCCACGCGGTATCACGAAGCTGATATCATCCACCGCGCGCGACAAGCCGCGCTCTGTCTCGAACGCGACACTCAGGTTCTTCACTTCCAGAAAATTCTCGGCACTCATGAGGCAAGGTCGGTTTCAGTGGCAGGCAGGGGGATTTCCACATCCCGCGCCGGGAAGGTCTTATCGCTGTGGCGGTGGCGCAGGGTTTCCTCCTTCATCTTCTCGTCAATCCAGTAGAGGTGGCTGTCCAGCGGGTCGTAGTAGCGCGGCGGGCAGAAGCGGCATTCCGGTTCATCCGGCCAGCAGAGCCAGCGCCACTGCGCAAAGCGCCAGTACGAGGTGGTCCACCCCGGCACCCAGGCAAGGGTGGAGGCAATCAGCTGCTGGGCCTGGTGGTGAGCCGCCACGGCCTCTGCCTCTGTGGTGGCAGCTTTGCAGGCCAGTATGGCGCGGTCGAGCGAGGGGGAATTCGTGGCGGTGATATTTGACGTGCCGGGCAAGGGGTCACCATCTGCACTGAAGGCATAGGCCGAATCAAAGAAGGGCGAGGGGTCCGGCAGCGGAGGCGAGAAGCCCCAGGAGAAAATGGCCGCCTGGTATTGCTTATTCCTCACGCGGGAATAATGTACGGTATCATCCACCTGTTCTATGCGCAGATCAAGCCCGCAGTTGGCGGCTTCCTCGCGCAGGATGTTCATGCAGTTGGTATAGAGCGGGTCAATGCGGCTGCTGATGACCACCTGCAGGCGCGTGCCGTCGGGCTTGCAGAGGATGCCGTCCGGCCCCACCGCGGTATACCCGGCGCGGGCAAAACACTCGCGCGCTTTCTCCGGGGAATAGGGCAGCGCCTTGATGCTTTCGTCCGTGTACTGGCCGAAGCCGGAGAAATACGAGCCCAGGCGGGTGTAATCCCCGCGGAAGACGGTATCGAGCACCTGCTGCACATTCAGAGCGTGGTGGAATCCGCGGCGCATCATCTTCTCATTGAACGGGGGCTTGGCGCAGTTCAGGTGGAAGCCGAAGCAGTTGCGCGGCCAGATGTTGCTGAAATGCACGCGCTGAATCAGCCCGCGGTGCACCGGGTCCATCTCCAGTCCTTCGTACCAGATATCCGCCTCGCGGGCGTTGAACACATCCAGCTGCCCCAGGCGGAACAGCTCGCGCACCTTGGTGTTTTCCGACACAAACTGGTACACAATATGGTCCACATTGCACGAATAGCGCGTATACTTGCGGTTCGCCGCCCACCAGTTGGGCACGCGGATGAGGCTCACCTGGCGTCCCATAATCACATTGTACGGGTTCACGGTGTAGCCGCCGGTGGTGGGGGCCACGCGCCAGAGGTATCGGGTGGGGTAATCCGGGCCGAACTCGGCATAGAACGCCGTGCAGCTGGGCGGCAGAGAGGCATAGAACGGCGCATACGGGCGCGCCGCCGCCAAGGTCACGGCCAGGTACTGGTTGCCGTACACCTCAATGCGGGAGAAATTGCCCATGTAGTAGTCGTTATAGAACGGCTCCAGGCTGTAGGGCGAGGTGCGCACATAGAGCGAGGTGATGAAATCGCGCGTGGTCAGGCGGGAGCCATCCGAGAACCGGGCGGCTTCATCAATGTGGAAATAGACCGTGCGGCCATCCTTCGACACCGCCCAGCGGTCTGCCGTGCCGGGAATCAGCTTCCCCGTGCCGGGGTGCAGGCGGATGAGCGGAATGTCTATATCATCGTACAGATAACGGCGGAAAGCGTTGTTACTGTTCGGGCCGAACACGCGGAACGTGCTGGGGAACGAACGCTGCAGCGCCAGGCGCAGGGTGCCGCCTTTCTGCGCACGCGGGCTGCCCAGCTCCGGCTGGTCCTGCCCGTCGTGCCACTCCAGGTCCTCCGGCAGCTCGTTCTCACGCCGGAACACCAGGTAATCCCCCTGCTCTGCGCGGCGGCTCAGGTTCATGAGGTTCTGCCAGGTGTTCTGGAAGCGGATGCGGGCGCGCTGCTGGCGGGCGCTGCCGGGGGCAGAGGCCAGGTATTGCACCATGGCCGCCTCGCAGGTGCTGCGGCTTTCCTCCAGATTCTCCTGCACATACTCCCGCACGCGCGCATTCCAGCGCTCCGGGAAACCGGCAAAGCCCGGCGGCATCTGCCAGCGCTTCGTGTACATGGGCACATCATCGGTCTCCGCAAACCCCGGCGGCAGGGTCAGGTCAGACGGGTGCTGCCACTCCAGCCCCAGCGCGGTGCCATCGTCATCGCACGCGGTAAACAGGGCGCAGCCCAGCAGCGCGGCAAAACCGAACAGCAGGCGGCGGCACATCTTGCGGAGGGAAGGCATCATGATTTCTCGTTTATTCGTAATAGGAATGGCGCCGCGGGTCAGAGGCCTCGCGCACCGCCTCGCCAATGAACGTGACAATGAGCAGCGTGCCCACCAGCGCCACGAAAGCACTGGATACCACCCAGGGAGAGGAAAGTTTCGACAAGCCATCATTCAGCAGGCGCCCCCAGCTGGCGTATGTATCCGGCAGGCCGAAGCCCAGATAGTCCAGCGAGGCGAGAGACAAAATCAACGCCGCCACGCTGAAGGGCACCAGCGTGACTACAATGCCACGCAGGTTCGGCAGGATATGGCGCAGCAGAATATGCGTGGTGCCAGCGCCCATCACCTTGGCGGCGGCCACATAGTCGCGCGTCTTTTCCTTCATGGTGGCCGTGCGCACCAGGTAGGTCATGTGCATCCACCCGAACATGGCCAGCAGGCTCAGAATCAGGAACAGCCCGCGCAGCTCCAGCGGCACCAGATCCGAAACAATCATCACCACGAACAGGAACGGCAACTGGGACAGTATCTCAATGAAACGCTGCGTCACCAGATCAAAACGCCCGCCGAAATAGCCCATGAGCATCCCCAGCGTGAGCCCGATGAAATAAATCAGCGGCAGATACAGCAGCGCCGCCTTGATATTCACCTGCAATCCGCCGTACAGGTACGCCAGGATATCTGCCCCCTGGCTGTTGGTTCCCAGCAGGTGGTTGCCCGTGAACGGGGGCGCCGGGTGGTAATAAATCTTGCACTCGCTGCCCGCCGGGGTCAGCTGCAGGAACTGGTTGCTGCCCAGCGCCCCGCGGCAGTGCTCCTCCACCAGCTGCCCTTCGCGGTACATGGCAGAATACACCTCTGTGCGGTTGCGCAGCCAGCCCTGCACATGGCCATCCGGCACACCGCTGCGGAAACGCTGGCGGATATGCGGCTGCCCATCTGCATACAAACGGCAGGCCAACCCGTTATACGGGGTATCACCATCATACAGCACCCCATCCCGCCACTCCAGCGGCTCAGAGGGGAACGGCGCGGCATCCATCACCGGGTCATACGGCACCAGCGGCATCACGACAAAGCCATCCACCCCCGGGCGGCCCAGGCGCTCCTTCAGCGCGCGGTAATCCGGCTCCGCCTTGGCGGCAGCCCCTTTAAGCCCGAACGTAGCCCCCGGCAGCACCGCACGCGTCAGCGCCGGGCTGTATACATGGCCATCATACACCACCAGCAGCGCGCGCTTACCCACCAGGCACTGGTCCAGCGCCGCCAGCAGCATAATGCAACCAAAGGCTATAAGTGACCAGTAGCCGCGGCGGATCTTCTTGAAGCGCTGCACCTGCTGGGCATATTTCGGCGGCAGGCGGAGGCTGGAACTCCGGCGCACCAGCAGGTACACACCCGCCAGCATGCCCAGGCACACACCCAGCCACCCGAACCAATGCAGCTTGCCATCCACCGCCAGCCAGGGCAGCAGCTCGCCGCGGCAACTCAGGCAGGGCACATCGCGGCTCACCGTAAACGGCCACGACAGCGTGGGCAGCAGCCAGCCGTTCAGCTCCCCGAGTGCACTCATCAGGGCAGCCAGTATCAACAACAACGCTATGTGGTTCTTAGACATCACTCAAATCGCACCCGTGGGTCTACCAGCGCCACCAGCAGGTCTGACAGCAGGTTACCGATAATAATCAGAACAGAAGTGAGCAGCAGAGTGCCCATAATCAGAGAATAATCCTTATCCATGAGCGCCTGGAAACTCAGCATGCCAAAGCCCTGGATATCGAACACGCGCTCGATGAGAATCGACCCGCCCACCACGGTGCAGATTACGCTGCCCAGTGTCGACACAATCGGAATGACCGAATTGCGGAACGCGTGCCGCCACACCGCATGCCGGAATGACACCCCCTTTGACACCGCCGTGCGCACATAATCCGCCGCCAGATGCTCCATGAGGTTATTCTTCATCATCATGGTCGTCACCGCAAAGGTAGACACCACATAGCACGAAAGAGGCAGCACCGTGTGCATGGCCAGATCGCAGAGCTGCTCCTTGAACGACATCCACTCATACCCCGGGCTTACCAGCCCGTACAGCGGAAACCACTCCAGACGCGCTCCCAGATACACCAGCAGCACAGCCCCCAGCGCAAACCCGGGCACCGCATACCCCACAAAAATCAGCACACTGCTCACGCTGTCAAACGCGCTGCGGTGCCACAACGCCTTGAACACCCCCAGAGGTATACTCACCACATACGTAATCAACGCCCCAAGAAGACCGAAATACAGCGAAACCGGCAGACGGTCCAGCATCATACGCATCACCGGCTCGTTATACTTATATGAAAGCCCGAGATTTCCCTGCAGCACTCCCTGGAATGACTGCCGGCTTGCCACGGCGCGCCAGCGGCGGCAAGCCGGGCTCTTTGCCAGCTCTGCCAGCGCTGCCTCATCCGTAATCCCCCGGCGCGCGCCCAGCCGGTCCGCGCGGTCTGCCGGGGACTCCAGCCGCACCTGCCAATCCTCCTCCTGCATCCACTCCGGCGCCAGATACTGCGGCACCATTCCATCCCGTGTCACCTCCAGCGCCGTGGCATGCCCGCTGGTAGAAACAATGGTCACCGTGGCCACGCCGTCATCGTTGAACTCCGCCTTGGCTATCTCCACCGCACGCGGCAGCACCCCCAGCCACTGCAGGTACGCCTTCCAGATAGGTTCCTGCAAATTAAAAAGCTCCTCCAGGCGCTCCAGGTCATCATTCCCCGGTCGGGCAGACGCCTGCCCCACCGTCTTCTCCCCACTCAACGCACCAATGGCCTGCTCCTGCAGCATGCGCTCCACCGGTCCGCCCGGCACCATACGCGTCAGAAAAAACACCAGAAAGGTGATACCTATCAACGTAACAGGCATCATCAACAAACGTCTGATGATATAATAGCGCATATATTGGGAACTCGCGCCATTCTACTCCTTTCTGCGCCACCTTGCAAGTTCCTATTCTGGCTTGCTAACAGAATTATTACGCCTACAGCCGCTCCGCTCTCCCAGAAAACAAAAAAAGCGCCCATTTTCTTCAGGACGCTTTTTCTTAGTACCCCCTCGCGGACTCGAACCGCGGACAAATTGATTAAGAGTCAACTGCTCTACCAACTGAGCTAAGGAGGCATTATGTCTGTGAGCACCCTGCATCTTGTGTTCCCTGGAGGAGAGAAGCCGCTGGTCAGATTTGAACTGACGACCCACGCATTACGAATGCGTTGCTCTACCCCTGAGCTACAGCGGCAGATGCTGTGTGCGGCGGCAGCTTACCACACGTCGCCCGCCAATGCAAGCCTTTTTTTAGAAAAAAATCATCATTTACTGTTTATTTGCCAGGCGGCCCACATTTTAGAGTTGAATTTTATGTCACTCAGTTATAGAATAGGCGCGCTATGACATACGAAGTTTTCGAAACCAAGGAAGCCGCAGCCAAGAAGCTTGCCGCAGAAGTCGCCGAACTCATCCGCAGCCGCGCCGCTGAGGGCAAGGGTGTGGTGCTGGGTCTGGCCACTGGTGCCACCCCGCTCCCCTTCTATGCTGAGCTCATCCGCCTGCACAAGGAAGAGGGTCTCTCCTTTAAGAACGTGACCACCTTCAACCTGGACGAATACACCGGTCTGCCCCACGAGCATGTGGAGTCCTACTGGTACTTCATGCACACCAACCTCTTCAACCACATCGACATCCCCGCCGAAAACATCAACCTGCCCTGCGGCACCCTGGCTCCGGAGGAAATCCCCGCCCACTGCGCCGCCTACGAGCAGAAGATCAAGGACTGCGGCGGTCTCGACCTCCAGATCCTCGGCATCGGCCGCACCGGCCACATCGGCTTCAACGAACCCGGCTCCGATGACACCACCATTACCCGCCAGGTGCACCTCGACGACCTCACCAAGACCGATGCCGCCCCCGCTTTCGGCGGCTTCGAAAACGTGCCCTGCACCGCCATCACCATGGGTGTGGCCACCATCATGGGCGCCAAGAAGGTGCGCCTCATGGCCTGGGGCGAAAAGAAGGCCTCTATCGTGAACAAGGCCATCAACGGCCCGGTTACCGTCGATGTAGCCGCCTCCTACCTGCAGAACCACGCCGACGCCAAGTACTTCCTTGACACCCCGGCCGCCGCTGAGCTGTAAAGCCATGCTGCAGAAATAAAGCAACTTTGCCGAGGGGCCGGGCAACACCGGCCCCTCACTTTTTCCTCTCCACGCGCGCGCATGCACCTCTATATCCACGTCCCCTTCTGCCACCGCATCTGCCCGTACTGCGCCTTCTTCAAGCACACCCCGGGCAAGAGCGACATCCGCGGCTATGCGCGCGCCATCGGCCAGGAAGCCCGCCTGCGCCTGCCGCAGGGGACCACCCCACGCACCATCTACTTCGGCGGCGGCACCCCCAGCATGCTCTCCCCCACCCACCTGGAGCTGCTGGTGGAGGGACTGCGCAGCTGGCTCGACCTCTCAGAAGTGCAGGAATGGAGCTTTGAGACCAACCCCGCCACCTTCACCGCCGCCAAAGTGCAGCACTGGCGGCAGCTGGGCATCAACCGCGTCTCCATGGGCGTGCAAAGCTTCGACCCCGCCCTGCTCAGGCTGCTGGGGCGCGAACACAGCCCTGCCGATGTAGCAGAAAGCATGGAACTGCTGCGCTCTGCGGGCATCCCGCAAATCAACATCGACCTCATGTTCTCCCTGCCCGGTCAGACCCCCGCCCAGTGGGAACACACCCTGCGCGCCGCCCTGGCCCTGCAGCCCGACCACATCTCCACCTACAACCTCAGCTACGAGGAAGACACCGCCTTCTTCCAGCAATACGGCGCCAGCGCCGGCAATGAGGAAACAGACGTCACCATGTTCAACATGGCAGATGAGCTCCTTACCGCAGCCGGCTACCGCCACTACGAAATCTCCAACTACGCCCGCCCCGGCTGCGAATCACTCCATAACCTCGCCTGCTGGCATGGCGAGGATTACTGCGGGCTCGGCCCCGGTGCCGTCGGCACCATGGGCGGCATGCGCTACGCCAACGCTGGCAACACCGCCGCCTACACTGCCGCCCTGCAAGCAGGAAAACTCCCCCCCGGAGACACCGAACAACTCGACCCCGCCACCCGCCGCACCGAACTGCTCGGCCTCCTGCTCCGCACCGATGAAGGCCTGCCGCCCCGCTACCTCCGCCCGGAGGACGCCAGCACCCTCACCATGCTCCAGGCAGAAGGCCTGGCCACCCTTACGCCCGACGGCCGCCTGCTCCTCACCCGCGCCGGAAGATTAGTGGCCGATGAGATTGCCGTTGCCTTGATGTGATGCCGCCAGGCTTCACACCAAAGCAACATCCCCACGCGCAGCGTGGGGATTTCGTCCTTTGCGCAGCAAAGGATTTCATGCACCGCTTGCGGTGCTTTCATACCGCCGCAGGCGGTAATTCATACACTGCGCAGCAGTGTAATTCATTGAGCCCCGTGCCAGCGGGGCGACTCCCCGTAGCCGAGCCGCATCATGCCCCAGCCCCGCCACACCAAAAGTCGGTCGCATTCGCTCCCTCAATGAATTACACGCTTTCGCGTGTATGAAATCCCGCAGTTCCTGCAGGATGAATTGCGGCGTTGCCGCATGAAATCCTTTGCTTTGCAAAGGATGAATTCCGCACGCACAGCGCGCGGATGTATGCAATCGGCATGAAATGCCGATTGCATAACACAAAACACACTTGCACACGCGTCCTCCATCCGCTATCATACTACCATGCCTCGAATTTCCCCCGCCCTCCTTCTTGCCGCGCTGCCCGCAGCAGCCCAGCTCAGCGCCGATGACCAGGCCTTTTCCGCCGCCATCAAAGAATTCCTCCCTCCGCCGGCCACGGCCATGCCCGCCCCGCCCGTGGTAGAAATCACCTTCACCCCCGATGCCCCCCGCGCAGAAAACACCGCCCCGGAGGCGCACCCCGAGGCCTATGCCCGCTTCTCCGAGCAGCTTGACGCTATCTTCCAGGCCAACGAATACAACTTCTGCCCCGCCCTGCGCATCATCCTCGAAGCCACCAATGACGAATTTGCCGTCATGAGCTGGATGGAGAAAGCCGCCGCCGAAGGCAAACCCGCCGCATGCCAGTTCGTGGGCGACCGCAAGCTCACCCGCATTGCGCGCGACCAGGTGCAATCCCCGGAAATCAAGGCGGCCTATGCCATGGTGCGCAAGGCTGCAGACGCCGGATTCGATGCTGCAAAAATCAACGTGTGCATGTGCATGCAAGGCGGCATCGGCACGGCAAAGGATGAAGAAGGCGCAAAGAAATCCAACGTTGAAATCATGCGCATTCTTACAGGAACGCTTAAGAT
>JAFNWZ010000407.1 GCA_017379255.1 Akkermansia sp.
ATCTTGTAATTCATCATTCTGGGGGAGACGCCTAATTCGCGTCCGGCGGCGGAGATATTGCCGCGATGGCGTTCGAGCGCTTTGACCAGGATTTCTCTTTCGTAATGGGCGAGGAGGGAGGAAAGCGCGCCTGTTGCGTTGGCATTCTGCTGGCTGATATCCGGTTCCGGTTGAAGGGAAGGGGGCAGATTGTGCATGCGGATGCACTCATCCTGAGTGGTTAGCACGGCGCGTTCCATGCAGTTCTCCAGCTCGCGCACGTTGCCCGGCCAGGGGTATTCCATCAGCGCATTCATGGCGCGGGGAGAGATGCGCGTTATCTTTTTGGCATAGCGGAGATTCATTTTTTCGAGGAAATGTTCCGCCAGGAGGATGATATCGCTCTTTCGGGAAGAGAGTGCGGGCATGATGATGGGAAAAATGTTGAGCCGGTAGTACAAGTCTTCGCGGAAAAGATTCTGCACCATCATTTCCTCCAGATTTCGGCTCGTGGCTGCCAGTATCCGCACGTTGGAATGCAATTCCTGGTTGCTGCCGACGCGCGAAAAGGTGCGTTCCTGCAGAAAGCGGAGCAGCTTCACCTGGGTCTGTGGCGTCAAGTCTCCGATTTCATCGAGAAAGAGCGTGCCGCCATCGGCGGCTTCTGCCCGCCCGATGCGCCGCGCCACCGCCCCGGTGAATGCACCGCGCTCATGACCGAACAGCTCACTTTCCACCAGGGCTTCCGGCAGGGCTGCGCAATTCAGGGTGACAAAGGGCTTGCCTTTTCTGTCGGAAAGTTCCACAATGGCGCGGGCCAGCAGTTCCTTGCCGGTGCCGCTGGCGCCGCGAATCAGCACGGTTGCATCGCTGGGGGCCACCTGCCTGAGCTGCGCATAGACCTGCTGCATTTCCCGACTGGTGCCGACCATGTGGCCGGGGTTTTCACACAACTGGCTCCGCAGGCGCCGGTTTTCATCCAGCAAGGCAGCGCGCTCCTCATGTATTTCAATGCAGCGGGCCGCGGCATCGCCGGTAATGCCTGCCACAATTTCGAGGATGGCGGCATCCTGTTCCAGATTAGAATCGGACTCAACCTGGCGGTCGATGGAGAGCGTGCCTATCACCTTGTTGTGCTGGATGAGCGGCACGCAGATGAAGGCTACCTGGTAGGGATAGGTGTGAGAGCCGGTCCGGTTGAGAAACCGGGCGTCTTTGCGTAAATCCGGCACGATGCAGCGCTTTCCGTTCTCCGCTACCATACCGGTTATGCCTTCTCCCATGCGGTATTGCCCCAGTTTCTGCCGCCGCGCCTCTATACCGTGCGAGGCTTCGATGGCCAGCGTATCACCAAACAGCAGGGTGAATGTCCCGCGCATCATTCCCATGCGTTGCGCCAGAATACACAGAACCTTATTGAGCAGTTCCTCGACATCCTTTTCATGAATTACGGCAGAACTGACTTCCTGAATCATCAAAAATTCCGGTGAAATTTTCATCCGCTGCGCATACTATACCATTTTTGTAGAGGTTTTTCAAGGCTGATTCCGTGAAATTGATTTGGCGGTTGTCACTTGTTCGCGGCGAGTAGCAGGGCATGGCGGTATTCCACCGGGAAGACACGCACGAAGCGGGGGCGGTAGTGCTGCCAGTTGGCAATCATGCGCTCCGCGAGCACGCTGCCGGTTTCCCTGTGGTGTTCCTGTATCAGCGCCAGGAGTTCCAGTTCCGCCTCTGAATCGGCCGGCACGTTTTCGAGGTCAACGCACTCCGTGTTGCAATGGAGATCGAAATCGCCGTTTTCATCAAAGACGTAGGCAATTCCCCCGGTCATGCCGGCGGCGAAATTAACACCGACTGCGCCCAGCACGGCGACACTCCCGCCGGTCATGTACTCGCAGCCATGGTCGCCCACGCCCTCTGCTACCAGGGTGGCACCGCTGTTTCTGACTGCAAAGCGTTCACCTGCCCGGCCGTTGATAAAAATGCGACCGGAGGTGGCGCCGTAGCCGACCACATTGCCGGCAATCACGTTATCCTGAGCCCTGAAAGCGGATTCTGCCGGCACCCGGATACTGATGCTGCCACCGGAAAGCCCTTTCCCCACAAAGTCATTTGCCTCGCCAACGAGCCGCAGCGTGACCCCCTTCACCAGGAAAGCACCGAAGCTTTGCCCGGCACTTCCCCGCAGATTGATGCAGAGCTGGTCGGGGCGCAGCACCGCTGCCAGCTGAGAGTGGGCAATCCGCCCGGATAGGGCTGTGCCGATGCTGCGGTCGGTGTTGAAGACTTGCGCCTGTATGGTGGTGGACCGTCCCGAATGCTGCGGGAGATGGGCGAGATAGCGCTCGTCAAACGAGTTGACTGCCGCCGCGTTGGTTGACTTTTCGCAGGCTGCGGGGGCGGGCACCAGCAAGGCGGATAAATCGATCCCGTAGCGCGCAGCGTCCTTCTTAACGCAGAGCAGGTTGGCGCGCCCGCAGGCTTCGTGAATGCTGTGCAGGCCCAGCGAGGCGAGGAGCCTGCGGACTTGCCGGGCGACGAGCCTGAGGTAATTGACGATATATTCAGGCTTGCCGATGAAGCGCTTGCGGCGTTCCGCATCCTGGGTGGCAACACCCATGGGGCAGGTGTTGCTGTGGCACTGGCGAATCATGGCGCACCCCAGGCACACCAGTAGAGTGGTGCCGAACCCGAACTCCTCCGCGCCCAGGAGCGCGGCGATGACCACATCGCGGCCGGTTTTGAGCTGTCCATCCGTCTGGAGCCGCACCCGGTTGCGCATATTGTTGAGCACAAGAGTCTGGTGCGCTTCTGCCAGCCCCAGTTCCCAGGGCAAACCCGTGTGGCGGATGCTGGTGAGCGGCGAGGCGCCGGTGCCGCCATCGTAGCCGGAAATCAGGATGGTATCCGCACTGGCCTTGGCTACCCCTGCGCACACCGTTCCCACGCCCATTTCAGAAGCCAGTTTGACCGAAATGCGGGCCCTGGGATTCACCTGCCGCAAGTCATAGATAAGCTGGGCGAAATCCTCAATTGAGTAGATATCGTGGTGCGGCGGCGGAGAAATGAGACTCACCTGCGGAATGGCGTGGCGTACCCCGGCAATAAACGCATCCACCTTAAACGCTGGGAGCTGGCCGCCCTCGCCGGGCTTGGCTCCCTGAGCCATTTTAATCTGGATTTCCTCTGCGTGGCACAAGTAGTCCGTAGTGACCCCGAAGCGACCGCTGGCCACCTGCTTGGTGGCGCTGTTGAGCAGCGTGCCGAAACGCGAGGTCTCCTCACCGCCTTCACCGCAGTTGCTGCGGGCTCCTATGCTGTTCATGGCCGCGGCAATGGCATGGTGCGCCTCAGGGCTGAGCGATCCCAGCGACATGGCGCCCGATACAAAATGCTTCATTATCTCACCTTCGCTTTCCACTTCTTCCAGCGGAACCGGCGCTGCCTCACGAAAATCCAGCAGACTCCTCAGCGTGCACGGGTGCGCTTCCTGGTGGTCAATCAGGGCACTGAATCCGGCCATCTTTTCTTCGTTGTTTTCCCATACCGCTTCGCGGAAGAGCTTGATTGCCAGCGGTGTCCACAGACGGGACTCTCCGTCCTTGTGATACTTGTAAACCCCGCCCGGCGGCAAGGCACGGGAGGCGGATTGCGACTGCGCCAGGCGCGCAGCTGCATCGGCCGCGATGCGGGGCAAGCCCGCGCCACCTATGCGCGTCACCGTGCCGGGCAGAAATTCGTTGATGAAATCAGAGCTCAGGCCCAGGGCCTCGAAGGCCTGAGCCGAGCGGTAGCTGCGGAGTGTGGAAATCCCCAGCTTCGACATAATCTTGAGCAGACCTTTATCAAGAGCCCGCACATAATTGCCGGCCGCCGTGACCGCATCGCAGTTCACCTTGCCGGAGCGGGTCAGTTCGGTGATGCTCTGCAAGGCCAGCCATGGGTTGATGGCGGTGGCACCATAGCCCAGCAGCAGCGCGGCGTGCATGACCTCGCGCACTTCTCCCGAGCTGACGATGATTCCGGCATCCGGCCGCAGATTGCTCTCAACGAGTGCTTTATGCACACAGACTGTGGCAAGGAGAGAAGGGATAGCGGCGTATCCGGCGGACAGCTTCCGGTCTGTAAGCACAATAAGCCGCTGCCCTCGCTTCACGGCCGCGATGGCTTGCGCGGCCAAGCCTTGCAGCGCATGCCTGAGAGCCGTTCCATCTGCATCCGGCACAAAACCGCAGCATATTTCGGCGGTTTCGTAACCATTCCTGTCCAATGCGGAAAGGTGCATCAATTCGTCATCCGTCAGGATGGGGCGTCGCAACTTGATGAGCCTGGCGTGTTCCGGCGTTTCTTCCAGAATATTTCCTTTGTTGCCGATGTAGGTCATGAGGCTCATCACGAGTTCCTCCCGGATGGGGTCAATGGGCGGATTCGTAACCTGCGCGAAGCTTTGCTTGAAGTAGTTGAACAGCAGCTGCGGCTTGTCGGACAGCACCGCCAGCGCTGCCTCCATCCCCATGGAGCCTATGGGCTCGGTGCCTTTGTCCGCCATCGTTGATAATATGGTATCAACATCCTCCTTGCTGTAGCCGAACAGCAGCTGGTTTCTCAGCAAATCAGCCTCCGGTTCTGCCGCCGTTATCTCAGTAAACAGCCCGCGCACCGATAAGCGGTTTTCCTCCACCCAGCGGCGATAGGGCTTGCTGCGGGCCATGGCGGTCTTCACCTCGGCGTCCTCCAGAATGCGCTGCCTGGGGATATCCAGCACCAGTATGCCGCCTGGCTTCAGTCGCCCCTTGCGGCGGATTTGTTCCTGCGGTATATCCAGCACCCCGGCCTCACTGGCCAGAACCAGCAGACCATCATGACATTCCGTGAAGCGCAGGGGGCGCAGGCCATTCCTGTCCAGCAGGGCCACGGCCCGGCTACCATCAGTTGCCACGATGGCTGCGGGGCCATCCCATGGCTCCATCAGCGCAGAGTGATACTCAAAAAACGCGCGGACATCGCGCCCCATGTGGTAGTTCTCGCCCCAGGCCTGCGGAATGAGCATCAGCAGCGCATGCTCCAGCGGCCGCCCGGCTGCCACAAGAAGCTCCAGCATATTATCCAGACAGGCGGAGTCGCTCTGCGCTTCGTTGATGAGCGGGAGCAGTCTGCCCAATCGATTTCCGAGCACGTCGCTCTTTAACAGATTCTCGCGGGCTTTCTGGGCATTCAGGTTGCCGCGCAGTGTGTTGATTTCTCCATTGTGCGCCAGATAACGGAACGGCTGTGCCAGAGCCCAGGTCGGGAAGGTGTTGGTGCTATAGCGCTGGTGCACCACCACCAGAGTCGATACCATGCGGGTATCCTGCAAATCCGGGTAAAAAGAATCCAGCTGAGCACCCTGCAGCAGCCCCTTGTATACGATGGTGCGGGACGACATGCTGCAAATGTACAAATCCGGGATGGCTTTTTCGAGGCAGCGCCTCATGACGTATAGGTTGAGTTCCTGCTCCCCGGGGACTTCCGTGTTGTCCGCAATGAATAACTGGCGGATGCTGGGAACAGTGTCCCGCGCAACCTGACCGATACGCTCCGTGCAGACCGGCACCTGTCTCCACCCGAGAATCCTGCCGCCTTCCCGCCGTATCACTTCCTCGATGGCTGCCTCCTGCCCCACTCCGCCGAATATCATGGCCACGCCATACTGCCCGGGCGCTGGCAAGGGAAAATCAACGATTGCCCGGAAAAAGGCATCGGGCAGGGTAATCAGCAGCCCGGCTCCATCGCCGGTATCAGGGTCAGCACCGGAGGCGCCTCTGTGCATCAGGCGTTTCAGCACCGTGATTCCCTGTTCAATAATGCGGTGACTTGCCTCACCCCTCATGTTGGTCACCAGCCCGACTCCACAGGCATCATGCTCAAACCGGGCCTGATAAAGCCCCTTGTCTTCCGGTACGTATAACTGCGTCTTCATACAAACGGTATAATGAATCTCTACTCTTTTTCTCCTGCAAAAAACGTGCCA
>JAFNWZ010000408.1 GCA_017379255.1 Akkermansia sp.
AAGTGACCATGATTCACCATGCATCAGCAAGGCTTCGCCGGTCGGACGACTGCGTCGTCCTCAATGAAATCCCCGCTGTAGCGGGGATGAAATACCAGCTGACGCTGGTATGAAATATGGCGTGCCGCCATATGAAATACGCTGGCATAGCCAGCGTATGAAATACCGCCTGCGGCGGTATGCAGATGACATACCCACGCCGCAGGCGTAAATCTTCACCCTTCTCTTTTCACTTTACCCCTGCTTGAGAAGGGGCATGGCCATACGCTCCGGCAGGTACAACCGTCACCGGGGTCTGCGTGCCGCCCTGCGGGCCGCGGTTCCACTCCAGCTTCAGCTTGCCGGGTGCTGCCGCGCCCTGCACCACGGTGATGGTGATGGCGTGCTTGCCAGCCTTGAGCGGAATGCCTTTCCAGCCGGTCTTGTCGGCAATGGCCTCATCGGTGTTGATGGCGGCGGATTCGTTGACCGTGCTGCCGGGGGTGTAGTTGAAATCGGCATCCACGAGCTGGAAATCATGCATTTTGATGTAGGCCCGGGTGCCGGGCACATCGCTCAGGGTCAGGTAGAAATGCCAGTGGTGGCCCTGCTGCGGCACTTCAATGTAACCCGTGAACTCCGTGATGCTGCCAGCGGGCAGTTCCACGGCGGCGGGGTCGGCCACCACGCCGGTGGCCGCCTGGGCAGCTCCCGGCAGGGTATCAAACTCCGGCACCCAGGGGCAGGTGGCACTCAGCTGGCGCATGGCCAGGCCAGGCTGCGTGGCGGCAGGAGCATCGGCAGGAACCAGAGCCATATCGTAGTGGCGGAAGCCACCGCAGCCGTTGTTGCGGCGGCCGGCCTGCGGGTCGCGGGTATAGTCGTAGGCGCGGCGGGTATGCAGCACGGCTGCCTTCAATTTCTCCTGAATACCGGGGAACTGGTCGGCAATGTTGGTTGTTTCGTGGGTATCTGCCGCCACATCGTACACCTCGAAATCATCCTCGGCGCTCTTCATGTTGGTACGGATAGCTTTCAGATAGCGGCCATCCTCAGCTCGGAACACGATGGTCTGCTGCTCTCCGCGGCCACGGCCCTGCTTGTTCTCCGCATAGTCCTGGTACTGGGCCATGCCGCCGCCAAAGGAGTATTCGGAATACACCACACCATCCTGCTGGGCGGCATCATTCCCCTGCAGCGTGGGCATCAGGGAGACGCCGTCGCAGCGCATGGGCTTGGGCATTCCGGCCAGATCGGCAAAAGTGGCCATCCAGTCGTGGAACTGGCTCGGGAAATCGCTGTTGTGGTTTTGCTTAATGTAACCGGGGGCATACACCAGGCAGGGGACACGCAGGCCGCCTTCCCACAGGTCGCGCTTGATGCCGTCCATCGGCCCGTAGCTGCGGAAGAAGGCCGGATTCTGCGCCGGTGCCGGGTGGTCCTTGAAGCCCCAGACCGCGCCGGGTTCGTTGTGCGGGCCGTTGTCGCTGGTAAAGACCACAAAGGTATTCTGGTCAATATTGAGGTCCTTGAGCAGCTGCAGCAGGTCGCCCATGGCCTCATCCACGCGGGTAATCATGGTGGCATGGCGCTGGGCAGAGCTGATTGCCCCCTGGGCACCGCCGCCAAAGCGCTTTTCAGCATACGCCTTCCACTCCGCATTGTCGCGGTACTGCGGGTGAATGAAGCTGTCCCACTGCCCGGTGGCCGTGTTAATCATCTTGCCGGGTTGCCCCAGCCACTGAACACCGCCGGCCAGGCCGCCGCCAGCCGGGTACGGTGCGCTGGGAATGGCCAGGCGGGCATGCGGGGCAATCAGCGTGAGCGCCAGGAAGAAGGGCTTGTCCGGGTTTGCCTTCACGTGGTCAGCAATCCACTTCTTGCCGCGGGCGGTAAACAGGTCGGTGCTGTAACAGGTATCCAGGCCGGGCGTAATCACCGTATCGCCGTCCCACACGGCATTCATACCGGTTTCCGGGTCGGCATTGCTCTCCTCCTTGGCATAGTGGCGGTGGCCGGCCAGGTGGTTGTTGTAGCCAAAGAAATAGTCGAAGCCGCGCAGGGTGGGCCAGGCCGCTGCCGTGGTGGGGGTGCCGCCGCTTTCCATGCCTCCACCGATACCCCATTTACCGATGAGGGCGGTGGCATACCCGGCCTCGCGCAGCACGCTGGCAAGCGTGTGGGAGTTTTCCAGGGCCGCGTCAAAGCTGTTGTTACGGATTACCTCGGCATGCCCCTGGTGCACCCCGCTGAACAGGGAGGCACGCGCCGGAGCGCAGACAGGAGCAGCGGTATAGTGGCGACGCAGCTGCACCCCCTGCTGCGCCATCTGCGCCAGGCTGGGGGTATCAATGGCAGGCGGGCGCACCGTGCCATCCGCGCAAGTAGCCGGCACGTTGATATTCAAATCACCCCAGCCCATGTCATCCACCAGCACCAAGAGGATATTGGGCTTCTCTGCCGCGGCAGCCAGCCCGGCCGCCGCAAATAATGACAATGCAAGCGTTTTCAGTTTCATATTATCTAAAACAGACTGCATTCTATATAGCATATTTTCCCCTTCCAGACAAGCATTTACGGTACCTGTCCCATAAAAACCCACATGTGTCCCAAAGATATGGGGCACGAGGATTTACGATTTACGAATCGAAAGTTAGCGGCTTACGCCGATAGAGCCGCGAATGAATGCTTACTGCCGATGGTGAGGCGAGTGATACCCCACTACGATTTTTTTCACACAGAACACTATGCCTTTATGTCGTTTAGGACTATTTTCCCATGATCTTTGGGGCACATGTGTAAAAAACGGGGGCTGTTTCAGATTTGCTGATGCTTGTCTGCATCATGGTGCAATAAATTGCTATCTATCGGAATGTACAATG
>JAFNWZ010000038.1 GCA_017379255.1 Akkermansia sp.
GATGTGGCCATACACGGAAGCACCTTGCTGTATGATCCGCGGTTGTCCACGCTGCTGCATTTGGTGGAATACACCAGGTCCGTCCAGGACGCCTGCAGTTTGATGCAGATGTCCTATTCCACCGCCTGGCATATGCTCAACCATGTAGAGGATGAGTTGGGCTTCCCACTGGTAATGCGCAACCGGGGCGGTGCCAGCGGAACCGGTACCATTCTGACCGAAAAAGGAAAGCGACTGATGGATGCTTACGATCAGTTCGCTGCACAAATGAAAAAAGAAGCCGATCTGCTATACAACGGCTTTTTCCGCGATTCCATGAATCTGCCATAAACAGCACCTGCCGATGCGCTGCATCTTCAGGTGCTGTTGTTTTTATACTATTTTTGTGCAGAATATCTTGAGATGTGTGTATTTCCCATATATAATGAAAACAAAAGGAGGGATTGCCTATGCAAACAAAATACGCAGGCTACATGGGAAAAGTCATGATGGTAGATCTGTGCACCGAAACTGTCTCGGAATACCCCTGGTCCGATGAACAACGGGAACTGTATCTTGGTGGTAAGATCATGGCCGCCCGGATTCTCTGCGACCATCTGACCGGAAAGGAAACTGCTTTCAGCGAAGAGAACTGGGTCGTGATCTCCACCGGACCTCTCACCGGCACCGGTCTGGGCAGTCTGCTGTTAATTCCTGTGATTCTGGCTCTGGTGGTATCGGTCATCTACCACACCTCCGTGAACTCAGAACTGCAGTTTGAGCAGCGCGACACCAACGCCCAGTACATCAACACCGCACGCTCCTACCGCCCGCAGGTGAAGGAAGCAGAAAAAAACACCGCCCCCGCAACAGAAGCCCCCGCCGCCCCCAGGGGTCAGAAGGATTCCCCTGCCCCCGCCGGAGCAGTCCCCGGGCTGGTGGATGACGATGTGGCAGAGGAGGTCTGAGCCATGAGCAGCACACCCAGCCCCCTGCAACGCCCCGTCATCGGCTACACCCTGGGAGACCAGGCCGGTATTGGCCCGGAAATCATGCGTGCAGCCCTGCAGGCGCTCAGTGGTGAAGCAGCAGAGTTCCGCCCCATGGGCCCGGCCATGGCCGCAACACTAGGGCACCCCACCCGCGAAACCGCCCAGGCCGCGCTCGACCAGCTCGAATCCGCCGCCGCTGCGCTGAAAGCAGGCAGCATTGATGCCGTGGTCACCGCCCCGGTGTGCAAGGAAGGGCTGCATGGCGTCGGCTTCCAATTCCCCGGGCAGACCGAATTCTTTGCAGACCGCCTCGGTGTGCAGAACTTTGCCATGTGCCTCACCGGGCGGAAACTCACCGTGGCGCTGGGCACCATCCACACCGCCCTGGCAGATGTGCCCCGCCTGCTCACCACGGCAGAGCTCGTGCGCATCGGCTCACTGCTGGCCAGTTTCGTGCGCCAGAGCGGAAAGACCCACCCACGCATTGCCGTGGCCGGGCTCAACCCGCACAATGGCGAGAACGGCGCCTTCGGCGATGAGGAACAACGCATCATCTCCCCCGCCGTTGCGCAGCTGCAGGCCACCCTGCCCTGGGCGCAGTTCACCGGTCCCTGCGTGCCCGACTGCGTGTACCGCGATGCCGCCCTCGGCCAGTTCGACGCCATCCTTGCCCCATACCACGACCAGGCCCTCATCCCCCTCAAACTACTCGACTTTGACAACGCCGTCAACGTCACCCTCGGCCTGCCCCGCTACCGCACCAGCCCCGACCACGGCACCGCCTTCGGCATCGCCGGCAAAGGCCTCGCCAACCCCGCCAGCACCATACGCGCCTTCCAGCTTGCCCTCGCCTGCGCACGCGCCCAATGATGCAAAACCAAATTATCAGGAAAAACTAACCTTTTCCTCTTTTTTACCCAGCGTGTCATCACCCTTTTTCCGGATACAGACACAGAGCGTCGGCTTAAAATTAAACTTTTCTTAATAAAAACGCCGCAAACAGGCATTAAAACAAGCAATTTCACCTTCTAGCGGCTTCGCGCGCGCGTGCGCGATACCCATTTTGCGTCATCTTTTTATCAAAACCAGCATGCGGACAACAAAAATTCTTGACCATGCAAAAAGAGCGAACAGATAAAACACTTGCCAACGCCCCCTTGGCTGTGATAGGATGCGCCCACGTCGCACCTGTTCGGGACGGCGCATTACAGAGTCACGTATCATTTCACTTTTATCGTACAAATGAGCAACATCTTCAAAAAGGCACTCACGCTGGCTGCGTTGACTTTGGCAGCCATCACCGGGCTGCCCGAGGCACAGGCTGCCTACAACCCCGGCATCACCAGCCGCGGGTTCATACCGCCTGCAGCCCCGCGCCGCTCCGCCATGCCGGATCGCCGCCTCCCCAACCTGGGGCGCGATAAACACGGATTCCCGTTCTACCACCCCCGCCAGCTCAACCGCGTGGTGCGCACCACTGCCTACACGCACTCCGAGAGCGACCACATCGGCTACGGCCCCAAGAACGCCATCGGCACCTACCTGAAATACGGAGAACGCGTGCGTAGTGCAGCAGCAGACTGGTCTGTCTACCCGCTGGGCACCAAATTCAAAATCAAAGGCGAGCCATACACCTATGTAGTAGATGACTACGGCAGCGCCCTGGTCGGCACCGCCACCATTGATATCTACCAGCCCAACAAAGCGCTCATGCGCGAGTGGGGGCGCCGCGTGGTGGAAATCGAAGTCATTGAATGGGGCTCCTCCCGCCTGAGCATGGAAAAGCTGGCCGCCCGCCGCGGCTATTCCCACTGCCGCCAGATGTACGCAGCCCTGCAGGAACAAAGCCGCCACCGCAACACAGCCAAGCGCCGCTGAGCAAATCCCAGCAAGCCGCAAAACCTCTTCTTAAGCCCGGGCCTGCCTCATCCGCAGGCCCGGTTCTTCATTTTCAATCATAGCAAGCCATATCTGCACAAACTCACACCATTGAGTAACCAGCCCGGCTACTGCCTCAACCGCATCGCCTGATAATTCAAACAGATATGCGTCAGCCATGAAGATTCAACCACGCATATCCGGCAGCGTCTATGTTACAACCTGACTCATATTTAACTCATAACACAATTTCACATTGACGAAGCAAAGAGCATTTGTTAGAGTGCGGGGCAATTCGGCTCTGTCTTACTCGCACCATGTCAGAATCTCGCCTTGTCCTCTTCCTCCTTGCCCTGTTCTGCCCCTCACAAGCCCTCCACGCAGGCGAACAACAAGTCACTGATTTTGAAGAACAACATCGCAACGCTACATCCCCGGACTTCAGCATCGCCGCCACCGGCGGCACCCAGGGGCTGGGCCTGAGCATCGGCTACCGTTTCAATCCCTACATCGGCGTACGCCTGCGCGGCGCCCCCCTTGGCTACAGCAGCACCGAAACCTGGGGCAACCAGCGCACCCGCCTCAACGTCAACGGCGACAACGCTGGCCTCCTCGTCGATATCCACCCCTTCGGCGGCAACTTCTACCTCACCGCAGGACTCACATGCTGCGAAAGCACCATGCGCTACCGCGCCCGCTTCACCCGCGGACTGGGCAAAGACTGCCACATCCAGATGGGTGGTTTCCATTTCGAGCTGCGGGAAGACTCCGCAGGCGAACTCTCCGGCAAATACAGCTGGAACAAACTGCAGCCCTACCTCGGCATCGGCTACACGGAAACAATCACCGCCGGCTACCCGCTCTACTACTCCATCGACCTGGGTATCAACTACATGGGCAACGGCAAATTCCGCTCCAGCAACAAGGGGTATTTCACAGTCGAGGACCCACGGTGGCTCACCACCAGCGAAGCCACCGATGAGCAAATCAACGCCGCAGTCCGCCGGGAAGGCCGCGACTTCTTCCGCTTGGCAGACCGCCTCCGCTTCTACCCCGTTCTCCAGCTCTCCATCGGCCTGCAATTCTGAACAGCAGCCACCACTGCTACATGCTGACTATAACACCAATAATTATGGAAGCTCCTGATATTTAAGAAGCTAGGGCGCACCATCAGACAATGATTCGAACCGATTATCCGCATATGGCGCTTCTCGAGAAGCAACGGAATCACCGAGGGTTTCCATAGAAAAATGAAATTAATTCAACGCCGTGCCTATGGCTATCGTAACTTTCAGAACTACCGGTTAAGAGTGTTAATTGAATGTGGGCACATTGTGATATGAAAATTCTGATTCCACTCTTTTTGCTATTGCCCCCAATGTACCCTTACAAGACAAAAAATCGCGCTGTAAAGGGGTTACATCCTCTACAGCGCGCTACTTTCAGTATTTTTTAGTTGCGGGGGATTTGTAAACATTGATATATAAAATGCTTACAAATCCCCCGCACCCCCTTTCTGTGTCCCCTGCACCCCTTTTTGCGCTTCCGGCATTCTTTGTGTTATACAGCGCGGTTTATTGAACGTACAGAAAGAAGCACATTTGCCTTGTGCTGTTTTGTTGTTCTGTGGTACACCCCGCATGCCGCCTGGTGCGGCAAAAGCCAGGCGGCATATAAACAATGAAATTAGTAATCATGCGCCTGACGGCAGCCCACCTTAACCCGGTGCTGGCTGAGCAACTAATCTGGATTCTCTTCGTTGCGTTCCAGAGGTGTTAGAATCCCCGCCTCGCTCCGGGAAACCGGGGCGGGGCAAAATCTCAGGGCAAAATCTTTTTTTATACACATCTTGACTTTACCCGCCAACTGTGCTCTAATCATTCCCAGCGGGAAACCGCTATTACTAATTTCATTTATATCAGCCCCCGGGTGTTGCCGCACCGCTAACGGGGGCTTTTTCTTTAGTTGGAGATAGCTCCAGTACACAGAAGTTCCTCAACTCTGTTCGACAGAATCAGAGTACCTGCGTTTCCTCAACACCACCGGGGCACTCCCGCAAAACAAGCATGCCACCTTCTGCACGCCCCAGCTCCATCAGATGGCGGTATATATTGCATGGCGTCCACTCCCCGCGGCCGTCATCATACAGCAGGAACCCCGCCTCGCGCAGCACGTGGAATGCATCCTCCAGCCGCCAGGAAAAGGCACCTTGCACGGCCTCATCACAACGCTCTACGCGCATGCGGAAATGAAAGTAGCCCACCCCTAGGCATCGCATCAGCTGGCGCAAAACCATTCACTGCAGGATTCGGCACAATAACGCCGCACAAATCCAGCAGGCAGGCTGGACTCATGCCCCAGATGCAGGCGCAGGTGCACAACTCCATCGTGCACCATCTGAAAGTCCCTAACGATATTTTTTCGTGGTAAGCGCATGCTTCCTCCCCCTCTTGCATGAAATGAAAAAGCACCGCAAATTGCGGTGCTTTTTCGGAGTTGCGGGAGTAGGATTAAAAACATTGATATATAAGCTACTTACACAGCAAGCCCGCCCCCTTTCAGTGTCCCCTGTGCCCCTTTTTGTGCTCAATCCTCTATTTTGTGTCATACAGCACTCAGTAGGGTATCGTACAGGGTGAACAGTGGTATTCATGCGGGAATGATGCACGCCTGAATGCAGAGGATTCCCCGCTTCCAGATGTCCGCTTGCGTGGCTCGCTGGTGTTCTCGCCCTGGTGCATCTGGTGGAGCGCGAGCTCCGGCTATGGTTCTGCTTGGCTCTGCTTTCTGGACTGCCCACCCCTACCCCTTTGCTTTTGGTGGGCGGTTCCATACCCTACCCGGGGCGCGTTCAGGGGTGGGGCTGTGTGGATGAGTGAGGGGACACGCATCCCTGAATTATACGATTCCCCACAGGCAAAGAAAAAGCCCCCGTTAGCGGTGCGGCAACACCCGGGGGCTGATTTTGTAATATGATACAATGCACTGCATTGAGCGGTTTCCCGCCGGGCTTATTAGAACACAAAGGGCCGTAGATGTCAAGCGGCATTGAAAAGAAAGTTGCCCCGCCCCGGTTTCCCGGGGACAGGGCGTAGATTCTAACACCGCTGGAACGCAATGAACAGAATCCATATCAGTTGCTCAGCCAACACGGGATTGACTGCCAGTGTGTTTATCAGTGCGTGTTGTATCATAATACTACGCCGCCTGATGATTTGCCGCACCAGGCGGCATGCGGAGTGTACCACAGACCAACAAAACAGAGCAAGGCAAATGTGCGGCTTTCTGTTCTTCTCCCGCTCTGGTGGTGCTTCGCTGGCCACAAAGCCAAAGCGATAGCATCCACCTACCACCTGAGCATTATTTTTTTCTACTGTAAAAATAGGCTTTTACC
>JAFNWZ010000409.1 GCA_017379255.1 Akkermansia sp.
AGCAGGCGCTGCGCGTGCTAACGCACGCTTGCACCTGCCTAACATCTGTCGCCCACTACCGTGGGCTATAAATTTCCGCTCGCTTTGCTCGCTGATAAATTACAATTTACGAAACTTTGGGACACATGTGCCGCTCCTCTCTTGTTCGTTGAAAATCCATCATTCGTCACCAATTGCCCCTCAATTTCCGATTTTCAGGGAAAAAGGTTGCGCTTTTGAAGTGTGGACGCAGGAAAATTTTCAGGAAAACGCTTGACTTTCCGTCTGGCCGTGCTAATCTGGGGCAGCACTCGGGTGCTGCTTTTGTATAGAAACTACCCTATTTCAATTGAACTACTACCCATTCTGTCGCGAGACAGAAAATAGACAAAAACAATATAACTGTATGAAAAACATAAGAATATACACCGATGAGGTGGATGAATTGGCTCAAAAACAGATTGCCCGCCTGCTGGAACAGCCTGCCTTTGCCGATGCCAAGGTGCGCATCATGCCCGATGTGCATGCCGGCAAGGGCTGTGTTATCGGCTTTACGGCAGATCTGGGTGAGAAGGTGATTCCCAACATTGTGGGAGTGGATATTGGTTGCGGCATGCTGACGGTGAATCTGGGCAGGCAGAAGCCGGATTTTGCGGCGCTGGATGCGGTGATGCACCGCTATGTGCCCAGCGGTATGGAGACGCATGCAGAGCCGGTGGAGGTGTTCGAGGGTATCGATGCGCTGCATTGCCTGCCCCGGTTGGAGCGCGTGAAGCGCTTGCTCTGCTCGCTTGGCTCGCTGGGTGGCGGCAACCACTTTGTGGAGGTGGATGCAGATACGCACGGCAATTATTACCTCGTGATTCATTCCGGCTCGCGCAACCTTGGCAAGCAGGTATGCGATATCTACCAGCAGGAAGCGATTGCCCGCCGTGCCGGGAGTGCCGACCGCGCGGAACGCGAGGCGGCGCTGATTGCCGGGCTGAAGGCGCAGGGACGCCAGCGGGAGATTGCCGCCGCCATTGCGGCGCAGCGGGCGGCCTGGCAGGCTGCTCAGCCGGATGTGCCGACGGACCTCTGCTATCTGGAGGGCGAGGCGCGCACCCGCTACCTGCACGACATGCGCATCTGCCAGCAATTTGCCCTGCGTAATCGCGAGGTGATGGCGGAAATCATCGTGCGTCACCTTGGTCTGGAGGTGCAGGACATGTTCCATACCACGCACAACTACATTGACCACGAGAGCAATATCGTACGCAAGGGGGCTATCTCTGCCCGCGCGGGTGAGAAGCTGCTCATCCCCATCAACATGCGCGATGGCTGCATCTTCGGCACCGGTAAGGGAAACGACGAATGGAACCAGTCTGCGCCCCACGGTGCAGGACGACTCATGAGCCGTGCCCAGGCCTTCCGGCAGCTTTCACTGGCAGATTTCGAGGTGCAGATGCAGGGGATTTATACCACTTCTGTCTCTGCCCGCACGCTGGATGAATCGCCCATGGCGTACAAGGGTATGGATGCCATTTTGAAGCACATCGGCCCCACGGTTGATGTGGTGGACATCTTCAAACCCCTGTACAACTTCAAGGCCGAGGAAGCAGAGCCCATCTACCGCAAGAAGAAATAACATCCCCCCCAAAAAAAATCCGCCGCGGCTCAGACCGAACCGCGGCGGATGTGTGAAAATTAATCACTAATCATTAGTCATTAATCACTTAATCGCGTCGTAGGCGCCCTTGAAGAAGTAGTAGCCCCAGCCCCAATCGGGGTCGCCGGACCAATCCGGGTCATAGTGGTGGCGGGGTTTCAGGAATCGCTCGGGGTGGGGCATGAGGCCCATGGCGCGACCGGTGGGGTCCATGAGGCCGGCGATGCGGAGTTCGGAACCGTTGTGGTTATCGGCGTACTGGAGGGCAACGCAGCCGGAGTCGAGGTATTTCTGGGCGTCGCCGGGTTCGCAGACGAGGCGGCCTTCAGCGTGGGCAGAGGGAAGCTCGAAGTTTTCGGGCAGGTAGGTGGTGTAGGGGCAGTTGGGTGCCACTTTCACCAGCTTGTCCCACATGCATTCGAAGCGCTCGCTCTTGTTCCAGATAAGGGAAGCCTTGGGCAGGATGCCCAGCTTGGTGAGAATCTGGAAGCCGTTGCAGATGCCGAAGAGGAAGCCGCCGTTGGCGTGGTGCTTCTGCAGGGCATCGCCCAGGAAACGCTCGGTTTCCAGCTGGGCCAGGCGGCCGCTCATCACATAGTCACCATAGGAGAAGCCGCCGGAGAAAACGACGAGCTGGGCCTTGGCCACATGGGCCGGGGTGGCGGTGGCGATGGGCTGCACCTGGGTGGAGAAACCGGCGGCGTTGAGGGCGCGTGCGGTTTCGACGTCGCAGTTGGTGCCGGGGTATTTGAGAAGTAATGCGTGAGGCATAAATGGATTTACGATTTACAATTTACGATTGACGAATTGAGGTTTTGATTCGCAGGTTCTATTAATAGAAAGGAGTCAAACCGTTCTTCCAGATGCTCTTCAGCTCGGCAATCTCAGCCTGCAGCACGGTGCTGCCCTTGGCGGTGATGGTGAGCTGACCGTCGGTGGTGGCGGAGCCGATGCGGGCGCAGGGGAAGCCGGCCATGGCGGCTTCGAACTCAGCGGCCATGTCTTCGTCCACTTCCACGAGGAAGCGGCCGGTGCTTTCGGAGAAGCAGGGCACGGCGTTGTTCTGCCAGCCGTTCACGGTGGGCAGGGCGTCCAGGTCGAGCTTCATGCCGCCGATGCCGGAGAAGGCCATTTCAGCGGCTGCCACGGCAAGACCGCCTTCCGAGAGGTCGTGGGAGGAAAGCACCAGACCCTGGGTGAGGGCTTTGTCGTAGTAGGCCTTGTAGAGCTCGTAGTTCTTCGCGCAGTCAGTCTGCGGCACCTTGGCGCCGGAGATGCCTTTCTGGCGGGCGTAGACAGAGGCACCCATTTCGTCCTCGGTGTTGCCGACCATGAAGATGGCGCTGTTGCTGCGGCGCAGGGAAGCACCACGCACGTGGGAGGCATCCTCTACCACGCCGAAGCCGGAGCAGAGGAAGGTGACGGGGATGTTCACCGGGCCGTCCTCGGTCTCGAAGTAGTTGTAGAAGCTGTCCTTACCGGAGACGTAGGGGGCGCCGTAGGCCAGAGCGGCGTTGCGGATGCCCTTGGCGCATTCCACGATGCGGCCCAGCTCGGTGGGTTCCTCGGGGTTGCCCATGCAGAAGTTATCAAGGAGGGCAATCTTGTCCGGGTTGGTACCGGCCAGCACCAGCTGGCGCACGGTTTCGTCCACGGTGCCGGTGCCCATGGCGTAGGGGTCGGTCTTGCCCCACTCCGGCAGAATGGCCAGAGCCAGGGACATGAGCTTGTCGGAACCGTCGATATCGATGACGGAGGCGTCCTGCGGGGCATCGGCGCTGGCGCCGGCAAGCGGCTTCAGCACGGTGTTGCCCTGCACCTCGTGGTCGTATTCGCGGATGATGGGTTCGCGGGAAACGATGGCGAAGTCGCCGAAGAGCTTCTTCAGGTCGCCGGCCAGGTCGGAATCATCCAGCGCCAGACCGGTTCTGGCCTCGCCCTTGGTGAACACGGAGGTCAGCTTCTTGATGGGGGCGTCGTGCAGCTTGGAGTTATCCATCTCCACCACGCACTCGCCGTTGTGCCACACGCGCAGCACGCCGCTGTCGTTGGATTCGCCCAGCACGGTCATTTCCGTCTGGAAGGTATCGGCCAGCTTCTGCAGCTCATCGAGGTTCTCCGGCTTCACGGCCATTACCATACGCTCCTGGGACTCGGAAAGGAAAATCTGCCAGGAAAGCATGTTGGTTTCCTTGAGCGGGGCGCGCTCCAGGTACAGGTTGCCGCCGGTCTCGGAAAGCATTTCACCCGCAGCGGAGGAGAAACCACCGGCGCCGCAGTCGGTCACGAACTCGATGAGGCCGCGCTCGCGGGCTTCCAGAATCACATCCAGCGTCTTCTTTTCCTCGATGGGGTTACCAATCTGCACGGCCTGCTGGTCTTCCTCGGCAGAGGCTTCGCCCATGGCGGCAGAGGAGAAGGTGGCGCCGTGCAGACCGTCCTTGCCGGTGCGGCCACCGATGACCACCACGGCCAGGCCGGGCTTCATTTCCTTGGCAATGTCCTCCTGCGGAATCACACCAGCGGTACCGCAGAACACAAGCGGGTTGTAGATGTAGGTGGGGTCGAACTGGATGGCACCGCTCGTGGTGGGAATACCCATGCGGTTGCCGTAGTCGCGCACGCCGTGCACCACGCCGCGCATGATGCCCAGCGGGTGGATGATGTTGTGGCCCTCCACCATCTCCTGCGGAGTATCGGGAGCGCCGAAGCAGAACACATCCAGGTTAGCAATGGGCTTGGCGCCCTTGCCGGCGCCCAGGATGTCGCGGATCACACCGCCCAGACCCGTGTTGGCACCGGCGTAGGG
>JAFNWZ010000004.1 GCA_017379255.1 Akkermansia sp.
CCTACTGATGCACGCAGAGCAATGCTCCACGCGCGCCAGAAGGGCTTATTTCGGGCTATTTTTCGTCACAAAAAGCTGCAAGTGTGCAACTTACAGCTTTTATAAAAAATAAGGCAAATTACCAAATTCAGGCCAAATCAATCATTTCACCATCATCCGGCACAAAAACAGGGCCGGAGAAGTATTCTGCTGCCTCGGCAGCATAAGCCGCGCGCCGGGTTGCCAGCGTGGCATCCTCTGTGTGGTACAGCAGCAGATGCTTCACCCCAAGCCCGGCGGCCAGCCGCCCGGCATCCGCTGCCGTGCTGTGGTGTTTTTCATACGGCTTGAAACGGGCAGCATCGGCCATGAGGCAAAAAGCCTCGCAGAGCAACCAATCTGCCTGGCTGGCGAGCGACTCGTTCTTTTCATTATACGGCTCATCACCCAGGCACACAAAACTCTGCCCGTCCGGCAGCAAGAGCCGGTATCCGAATTGCCGGGCCTTGGTAGAGCCGATATCAAAAGCCACCCCCTGCATCCCGGCCGCGGAGAAAGGCTCACCATCCTGCAGGGAGACAAAATGGATATCCTTACCGAAATGTGCCGTCACCTTACCCGGCAGTGTGCCACGGCAAATCATCTCCAGCGTCTGCAGGCCCTCCGCATGCCCATACACGCGGAGCTCTCCGGCATACTTGCCGGCATTCATTCCCTGCGCAATCATGCGCACCACCCACACCACGCCGAAAATGTGGTCGGTGTGTGTATGCGTCAGGAAAATATCATGAATCCCCGCCAGAGGAATCTGCGCCTGCTCCAGCCGCGCCAGAATACCATTGCCACCGCCGCCATCTGTCAGGAAAAACTGCGTACCATTCCGCAGCGCAAAGCATGTATTGTAGCAACGCGTCACCGCCGCATTGCCCGTGCCCAGCATGATAAGAGAGCATGTACTCATGCTCCCTATCCTACACCATGACGCCCCGGCATTCAACCAAAAAGGCAGGGCAAATTCACCTCAGCAGCCCCCTCACTCCGGGTGCACGGAGGTTGAGCCATCCGCATGCAGATTGAGGGCATAATTCCCCGAATCGGCAGGCACATGGCGCGTCTCGCACACGGCGGCGGGATTACCACGGTCATCCCAGAAATACTCACGCTCCAGTTTCCCGTCTGCGCCATACTCGCACACCCGCTCTGCATAGCCATGCACCGGGTGATTCACCGGCATCCCATCTGCGCCGGCGTAGCACTCCCACTCCGGTCTGCCTGCCGGGTTGCAGCGCATCATATGCTCAGCGCAGCAGCGCCGCGACACGCAAGGCTGGCCTGCCTCATCCAGGAAATGCCGCCGCTCCACCCCGGCCGCCGGCAGCACCTCATGCCGCAGCGCCGCTGCCCCCACCTGCGCATGCACCACCGGATTTTCCTCCGCATCATACCAACTGCGGCGCGCGCCGCCCTCGCAGGGCTGCAAAACCTCCACCGCCACCCCCTGCGCATTAGCTGCAAGCTTGCCGTCCACCCAGTTGCGCCGGGTTGTGCTCCCGTCTCCCCCATACTCAAACGTAACCCGCTGCTCCCCGGCAGCATTCACCACCGCACGGCCATCCGTGCCCAGATACCGCAGCTCCAGAGGCCTGCCCAGCGCATCATACATCGCCCGGGACTCCGCATATCCAGGGAAATGCGGCTGCACCGGCTGCCGCGCGGCATCCAGAAAACGCGTGCCCACGAGCCGCCCGGCAGCATCATACTCAAACTCGCTCACCGCCACCCCCTGCGCATCGGCCACCAGGCGCCCGGTCACCCCGCGGTTCTCCTTGCTCACCAGGCGCGGCGCGGCCCCGTCGCTGTAGCACAAGCGCTGCTCTGCCACCTGGCTGCCCGGCAGCGGGGCAGAATACCCATCACTATTTATATAACGCATGCGCTGCAGCAGGCCATCCGTCCCGTATTCCATGCGCACATGCGGCACACCCGCAGCCGGCCCCTGCCCCAGGGACACCAATCCTTCCGGCGGCACCGCGCCGGACTTATTGCGCACCCCCGCAAAGCAACAGGTACCCGGCCCAGCATCCTGCACCACGGCATGGTAAATCCCCAGCCCCAGCACTGCCGCAAACAAACTCACCGCCGCCAGACTCCCCAGATAATTCCAGAGTGTCTCAAAGCCCCCTTTCAGAGCCGTTCCTGCCAGCCGTACAATCCTGCGCATGCAGGGCAGATACTAACGCCCCGCACGCCATTCGATACAATTTAGATAATCACCGGGGACTATGCAGCCGCCGGTAAGCCGCGCGCATGCACAGCAGACTCACCAGCAACATAAACGCAGTGCCCAGCAGCGCCGGAACCCAGTTCACCTGTTCCCCCGCCTGCCAGAGCCGCACCCACGAAGCCAGCGGCAGCGCCGCCACCACCATAGCCACCACAACCCAGGCTGCCGACACCGCCATGCGGCGCGCAACACGCTGCTGCGGCCGGGAACGCCGGCGCAGCGTCATCTCCTCATTCTTATTCTTACGGTACTTACCACCCATAATATTTCATAACTCTACCACAACCCTGAACTTTGGCAAGCTAATTTCCTTATTTTTCAGCTCCACGCGCGCATTTAGCCTTGAAAATCGGGCAATTTACGCTAAAATACGCCGCACGGAACAATTGCAGACTGCAATTATCCCCAAAAACTTCAACCACATAATATAAATAGTAACTATGGCTAAACTCACTGTACGCGACCTCGACGTCGCCGGCAAGGAA
>JAFNWZ010000410.1 GCA_017379255.1 Akkermansia sp.
GCGCCCGCCCTGCGCCGCCAGCCAGCGTATCGGGTCCTGGGTCTCCGCATTTACCGTGAGCGCCATGCCGGAAGTTGCTTCATCGGTTATGTCGAAATTATCCAGATCATCCGTCTGGCTCATCCAGATAGTGAGCGGCTGGGCATCTGTGCCAGACAGCACCAGGCGCTGGTTGAACACCGCCGCCAGGCGCGGGAAGCCATACTTAGCGCACCAGGCGCACCAGCTCCAATCGCTTGTCTCTACAGCGCCGTACCATTCTGTCTTAATACGGTCAGTCTGCACATAGTAAGCATCCAGCACTTCATCCGTATCCGCCGAGTACACTACCTGATACCGCAGCACCAGGTCATGCTTGTAGCTGGAGACCACCAGCTCATTATCACAGTTATCCGCAGGGAAACACCGTTGCGTCAGCTTGTCTCCATAAGCCCGCACGCGTGTGAGCCATAGAGAAATGAAACATTCCTCCCCGCCCTCATCACCACCCACCGGCTCATTCACCGGAGCCGCATTCCGGCTCCATGCTTCAGCCCTATGCTCCCATACATCAAATGCAGAGCCCGTACCTTCATAGCACGCGCGCACTTCGTACGAGCCATACCAGGTGCCGGAAAGATGCAGTTTCCATTTCCCCTTGCAGGGCGCAGCCCCAATCATCAACCCGCGCACGAAATGGCCCGGGTAATCCTCCGGGTTAATACCACCGCGGGAATAATGGCTGGCGCCGTCAAAATCTGCCACGCAGGTGAAAATATCCCAGTACCCTGAATCAAACAGCAGGCAGTCTCCCTTATTGAAACTCTGTTCCTTCGTCAGTTCCGTTATCGTGGCAGCCCCGGCCACGGCCTCCGTCCCAACCTGGAAATTGTGGGTATAGTTCGCAGGGTCTAGCAATCCGGTAATAAAATCATCCGCCCCTTTCCAGGCGTTAATCACGCCGTAAATCACCGTCTCCGGCGCCCGGCGCACAGCAAAAACCTTTCCCTTCGCCATCGAAAGGTCGGCATCGATAAAGCCCTCCTGGTAATGCTGCGTCACCAGGCCAAGCGCCGCGCTCTGGCTCACCTTGATTTCGCGGGCATCGGTGTAGAAGCTGGCGCGCAGAATCTCGCCCTGTTCCGCTTCGGCCTCCCGCTCATGCTCCTCCGGGTCAAACGCCACAGAGAAATACCCATCTGCCCGGCGGGTTACCAGTACCGGAAAATCACGCAGGGAACTCCACCGCCACGCCGGCACCTTGAACACATAGCGCTCCAGCTTCCAAGTACCCGCAGCATCGCACACCAACTGCACCGGTGGCACAGCCGCACACACCAGCAGCAGCATGGAGTTGAGCTGCACCGCCCGGAGCTGACGGATTTCCTCTGCCGACCACACGCTTTCTGCGCTCCACACCGGCACGCCGGAGCGCGCATACACACGCAACTCCTGCTCCCCAATCTCCACCAGGTAACATTCAGAATTGCTGTACTTGTATGAAAAAAGCCTGCTGGCCGTTCCCTGGGCGCGGGCCACGCGCCGGAAGCCACGCCGGCGGGTCACCCCGCCAGCCTGGCCTATATCAAAATTCTCCACGCAGCTGCAGCCGCGCTGGAACACATCCAGGTCAGCGCGCATCTGGACTTGCGGCGAAAGCTCGCCACCGTTGAACGCCACCCTTATCACCGTGCGCCCCCTTTCTTCATAGCCGCCTGAATCTGCGCCATCTTGCCGGCGGCATCCAGGGCATCATTATCCAGCGCCATCTGCTGCGCCCCCTGCATCTGCTCCAGCCGTTCCTCGATTTTCTGCTTAATCTCCAGGTCTCCCAGAATCACATTATCCGAGCATCCGAACACATCCTGCCATTCCCGGATAAGCTCCTCCTCGTCCACCCAATCAAGCATTTCAGTCTTGCCGGTGGCCTGCACCCACTTGATGATTTCATCAATAACCTGCTGCGTCCCGCGCGCCACGATAAGCTCCAGCGCCTGGGCTATGCGCCCCAGATACGCCACCTGGGGATTCAGTATCTCGCCTATCTCCTTCTTCAGCTCCGCCGGTGCATCATCCAGGGGAAGCTCACCACGGCGCAGCAGCACGCCCAGGATACGCCGCATGGCCACCTTGTTATCGTTAATGAACAGAGTGAAGGACGGCGTGAAGGCCAGAATCTTCTCCGCGACGCGTTCCTCCACCTCGCGAGCCGTCATCTGCTTCTCCTGAGCCGTCACGGAAAGCAGCATATCCTCGTGGTACGCCTTGCGAATCTGCTCCTCCTTGCGGCTGATACGGTCAAGCCCGATATCGTACCTTCCGCCGGTGCCCCACTCACGCGGCATATTCAGGCGGGCAGCTTCCTCCGAAATGGTAGTAATACCCCCGGCGCGCATATCCACCTGCTTGTTCTGGCGGGGCAACTGCATGATACGCGGAAACGCCTGCACCTCTGCCAGCGTATCCATGATACGCTCCAGCTTCACCACCTGGCGTATTGCCGGCAACACACGCTTGCCCGGCGGCGAGCCATAAGGGGAGCCAGCCTCCCGCAGATACCGGGTCACCAGGAAGGGGAACTCATAAAAGCCCTCACGCTTCACGATATGGTAGGAATCAGACTCCACGTAGTAGCCCTCATACGAGCGCAGCTCATCGGGAATATCGCGCCAGCCCTCCTTCCGCTGCTTCTTGTTAGGGCGCACAATCTGCAGGAACTCAACCTTGTGGGAGTTGCGCTGATTATCATCCCGACACCAGGCCTGCACCTTCTCGGAAAGGTTTTCCCGCCCCCACTCCATTTCTGCCTGGGCGGGCGTGTACTCGAACTTGCGCACCAGCGTGTGAACATTCCCGCGCGCATCTTCATCCAGCACATAAGTGCCGAAAGCAAAGTATGTGAAATACAGCGGCTCTGTATCCGAACCGCCAATAAACATGGCACCCGTGCCCAGGCGCGTGCGGTCATTGTACACCTCATGGCTCGCCGTGTAGAAATTGCTCTCCGCAAGGCGCTCACTCATGCCGTTGGTCAACGCACGGAAAAAGCGTGCCACACCATCTTTCACCTTGCCCTCACCGGCCTTGCGGTACTGCAGCTTGAACCACCGGCGCCCGGCAGGAGTAATGTAGCTGCTGTGCGTGTTGGCCAGCGTGTCCGCCGCCGTGGCAGCCACCTCGCACTTATCCAGGAGAGAATTCATCTCATTCACCATCGGTGCCGTCTCGGCCTGATAACGCGCCCAGAGGCTCTCCGAAAGCAATTTGAGTTCTGACCGCAATGCTGCTGAATTATCGTCCATGTCAGGCATCCCCCAGGTTCTGCTTGCCGCCACCGCTACCCAGACCGCGGAACCGCTGATTCACGGTGCTGGCGGTAGATTTCTTGCGTTTCTGTGCGTTGTACACATTCCGAGACGCGGCCTCCTGCGTACTCGCCGTGCTGGCCTGCACCGTCCCCGGCTGCGCCGCGCTGCTGCTGGCTATGGCCTTGGCCTGCGCCTCCTGCGCCTTGGCGTACCGTTCGGCAGCAGAGGCCTGCGCGCGAGCCATATTCCTCTGGGCAGAATACGAGCCCATCGTAAAAATATCCATCCAGCCTCCTTTACTTCCCATGATTCTGCGTTTCCTTTCTATTCATTTCATGCTCGCGCTCCAGATGCCCCACCCGGTTATTCAGCAGCTCCAGCTGGGTCTTCATTTCACTCATCACCTGGGTGGAAGCCCCCATCTGCTGAATCAGCGCGGCATTCTGCGCCTTCATGTCAGCCCGGTACTCATCCTGGCGGCGCGTGCCATCCTGGTACAAGTACACCAGAGCCGCCAGCGCGCACACAATCAGTACACGCAACGGCTCTTCCTTGAACTGGCGGAACCAGTACTGCATCAGCGGTTCATCTTTTGCGCGGGAACACATGCTCAGTTATCTTCCATTACTTCCTGTTCCGGCTTTACTGCCGCCGCCTTTCTGGCGGTACGCTTCCTGGCAGGTGCCGGTGCATCCACCAGGGTAGCCTGCTCCAGGTATTCCGGCTTAAGCAGCACACGCGGACCAGCGGGCACGCGCAGCACAAGGCCGCAGTCCATCACATCCTCCACCTTCAGCCGCACCTGGCAATACTGCCCGCGCTTTGCTTCCTGGATATTTATCATTTCTGCACCTCCCCTACCTGGATGACGCTGTACCCGCACTCTGTGCCGGTGGCTACATGGGCCGCCTTATGCCAGCGCTGCACCTGTTCCGGAGTGATGCGCGGCTCCTGCCCGCAGCTGGTCAGCAGACCGGCAGCAGCCAGAGCGCCCACCACGGCACCGGCAATCAGCTTTGCCCACGATTCCTTAATTCCCCAACCGGTCAGCAGACCAGTCAGCCAGCCATGTGTTTCTTTTGTTTTCATAAAAATTCACTTCACGATGATATCGACAATGCGGCAGCTCATTCCCAGGCTGGCCGGCGGGTAAGACACACTCACATACGCCCGCCCCGGATGCCCATACAACCACGCCGTGAACGGCCCGCCGGTCTGCCCCTGCAGAGTCGCGGAGGCATCGTAATACTTGCGCCCGCCTTTGCCCTTGCCCTTCTTCTTGCTCCAGGCCTGCACCTTGCTCACCCACTCCCCATCGCCGCCGGCAACGCCCGCAGCGCAGGGCACATCATGCCCCACCCAGCCGCCGAAGAGCGAAATATCGCAGGTACTCACCGGCTGGAACGTGCCCACCTTCTCCAGCTCGCCATACACGCTGCCAGCAGGAATATCATACCTATCCACCCAGCCATTCATACCGACCTCCAGCTCCACAAAGTCGCCGCGCAACAGGGTATCGGCAAACGGCCCGCTATTATTATGGAAGACCAGGCTGCGGGAAATGCCATCCCAGCTGATATCCCCGCGCCTGGCATCGCGCCGCCAGGTGCGGCTGCCTATCTTCAAGCGGAGGTAGCCGCCGCCCTTCGTGAAATCACGGGTGGAGAGAGCGAAGCGGGCAAGCTGGTTTCCCAGACCTCCCTCCATCTGCACACGCAGCGCCTGCACCCGGTGCTGGCCAGCCGCCGGCCACAGCTGCACCACCTTGCCGTCCACCCCCTTCCTGCCGTGCTTCACGCCGTAGGAAATCAGCGCCAGCCCCTCCGTACCCTCACGCGAGCCATCCAGCGAGAAGTAAGCCCCGGCGCCGTCCCTTGGAGTGCCGGTGAGAGCCCCTTGTCGAATCTTCAGAGCCATACCTTAATAAACCAGGTACAAAGTGTGAGCCTCAATGACCTCCAGGGCATCGTAATCCTCCTGGGGCATCACCTTAATAGCAAGCAAAGTTGAATTAGTCCGGATATAACTCTGCAGCCGAGTATCAATCTCGCTCCGCGTATGGTAGAACTGGTGCAGAGTGGCTGCATCCAACACGTGAGCGGCGCGCTCATCCAGCGGGTTGTTCGTCAGCGTCACGCCCGCCAGGCGGTTTACGGTGGCCTCCTTCAGCACCAGGCCCTTATCCGTAGTCTGTCCGAACTGGTCGGGATTGGTCATGATACCCACCGCATTGCTGCCATCGGGAAGTCTCCCGGCATCCCAGCCAGAAATACCCTTGGCCACCCAGTCGGCTTTAGTCATAGTCCGGAGCGCCCCGGCAGGCACCGTATTATTCATCAGCTGGCCGGTAATATTCTGGCCATACTCATTGCGCACGCCGCTGGCAGCCATGCCCACTGGAATTATCCAGGGCATACCCATACTCTGCGGCACAGAAGAGCCCACCTTCACCGTGCCCCAGCTGAAAGCCTGCGCCGGTGCCACTTTCGAGCCCAGGGCCACCATGCGCCCGGCAGCATCGCGCCCGATGGGGATGCCGCCCTCAATAACCTCATCTGTGGAGTACATCACCGTGCCGCTGCACAAGGTTGTGGCCTGCGGTACCATCATCTGGTTGTTGGCATTCACACCCACCGGCGCGCCCTGGGCCACCGGAGCCTCCGTGCCCAGCTTCACCGTGCCATCTTCGGTCGCCGTGGCGGGGCGGCTCGCCTGTGCGCCATTACCGGCCAGGCATACCCACCCTGTTTCATCGAACCACTCGTACGCCAGCACCTTTCCGGCATGAGGGCTGGTGAAACCAAGGAAGGGTGTGCGGTCGCCATACCAAGCCGCATCGTACCGAAGGGAAGCACCACCTTGCTCCAGTACAGCGCTCTTCAGACGCTGTGCCGGGCGTTCGGCAGAAGTCGCACCTATCGCCTCCAGGCTTTCTGCCCAGGCCAGCTCCAGCCCGGCACCGGCAGGCACCTCAATGGGCGCGGCAAACTCCCATGCCACATCCGCGCCGTTCGTCCAGGTCTTGGGCTCCTTGCTCCGGGTCAGCAGCGCGCGGTTAGTCCCGCCCTCGCGCAGGTAAACCGCCAGCCAGAGCGCTGTGCTGCTGGTGTTTCTAATCGCGGGCACCACAAGGCCGCTGAGCAATACCCCATGCGGAACCATATCCGCCGGCAACCGCCAGGCCGTCCACTCCCCTGTACCCGCCGGCTTCTCCTCCAGCACGTTGAGCACCGCCGGCACGTTCACGTAATAAACATGGCCTGAGTTGCAGGTCTCTCCACTGGTCGGGATTTCCTCCACAGAATTAACCAGGTGCTTCACAATGCGGTCTCCATCAAGCCCATCTTCACCAATGGCCTTGTGCGGTTGCTTTACGCAATTCAGCACCCAATAACCATCAGCCTAATTCGTTGTAATAAAATAACGCGGAGCATCATTAATTATCTGCTTCGCTGTTTCCAGCACAGCCTCAGCC
>JAFNWZ010000411.1 GCA_017379255.1 Akkermansia sp.
CGATGCTTCGCGTCATCTTCTTGGTGATGATGAAGTCTTCGCGACGGCGCGGACTGTCGCCCATCACCTTCTGCGAAGGCGGCAACGACGCAAGTGCCATAGCGGCGAATGTGTCCATAATGAGATTCACCCAAAGCATCTGCGTCACGGTCAGCGGCGACTGCTCGCCTGTGAATGCCCCTCTGGAGCTGCTGCGCGGCTACAACTGGCCGGGCAATGTACGCCAGCTGCGCACCGCAGTGGAGCACGGCGTAGTGATGAGCACAGGCACCGAGGTGCAACCCGCCGACCTGCCGGAATATCTGAGCACCCCTGCCCCCGCCCCGCAGACAGCGGAGATTATGCGTGGCAGCACTGATTTTGAGCTTGAAACAGCCCCCTCTCTTAATCTACAATACATCGAGCGCAGAGCCATACGGCTGGCGCTGCAACGCACAGGGGGCAACAGGTCTGCCGCGGCAGAACTGCTGGGCATCAACCGCCGCACGCTGCAACGCAAACTGGCAGATTCACCCCAAGTTTTTAAACATTACACCTAACCGTTTATCTCAAAAAAAATGGAAGACATTACTGGAATCAGCACAAACCAGCGCAACATTTTTTCCAGTCTGCGCTGGATTCTGGGGCTCCTGATTACGAGCCTCTGCCTCATGCAACTCTGCCTGACCTACCGTGGGTTAAACCAGGCGGAAGCCATGGATATGGCTCAGATTGCACGCCAGATTGCACGTGGTGAGGGGTTCACCTCCAAATTCATCCGCCCGATTGATGCATGGGACTATGCACTGGAAAGCGACAGCACCATTGACGAACAGGACGGAGAAAAGCTTAATTTCGACCGTTTCCCCGATGCCAACCACGCTCCTGTGTATCCTTATGTGCTGGCAGCGGCCATCAAGCTTACCGGATATGATGACTTTGAAGGCAAACGCATGGATACCGACAAAACGAACATATATGCGGGTGACCGGGTCATTTCCTCCACTAGCACCCTGTTCTTCCTTGTTGCCATGGTGCTGGCATACACCGTGCTGGCCCGCATGTTTGACGAGATTGTGGCAGCCACAACGGTAGCCTTCATGGGGCTTAGCGAATTGATGCTTCAGTACGCGCTCAGCGGGCTGCCGCACACGCTCATGATGTGTTTCATCCTGGCAGCCGTACACTGCCTGCTCTCTGCCATACGGGCAGACCAGCACCTCGACACAAGAAAGACAATCATCTGGATCTGCGTCACCTTTGTGTTTATTTCCCTGCTGTGCCTGACTAATTACATGTGCGTCTGGATTGCACTGGGGCTGCTTGTATTCTGCGGCATCTTCTTCCGCCCGTACGGCATGTATGCAGCCATCGGCGCAGGCATTCTTGCCTTCCTGGTTCTGCTGCCCACAGCAATCTTCCTTGCCCCGGTAGGCGGCATTGAGCGCCAGATTATCCATGGTGTCTTCAATGGCTTTGGCAGCAGCGGCGCTGAAACGCTCATGCGTACAGCATCCACCTCCGCCATTGCGTTCAACTCTGCCAACTTCTTCCTGCGCCTGCTCGGCTACACATTTGCCCAGTTCAACAGCATGTACATCAACATGGGCGCTATCTTCACCGTGCCGTTCTTCCTGCTGGCGCTTTTCAACAAGTTCCGCAAATCCACGGTGGAAAGAACCAAATGGGCCATTCTGCTGATGTGGGTATGCGCCTGCCTGGGCATGGCGCTTTTCGGCGAATCAAAATCCATCAGCGAAAGCCAGCTTGCGCCGCTGTTCTCTCCCTTCTTTGCCGCCTACGGTGCCGCCATGGTGTTTGTGCTGCTGGGCCGCCTGCAGCTGGGTACTGCGTTCAACGCGGTGCGGGCGCTGGCTATTGCGGGCATGCTGCTTGTGTCATCCGGTCTGTTCCTGTTCCAGCTGCCCAAGCAGCTGTACATGGGCATCTGGACCAGCGCCCGCGGTATCCCCCACTTCCCGCCCT
>JAFNWZ010000412.1 GCA_017379255.1 Akkermansia sp.
CCTGGATTTCAGCAACTTATAAAATCGGGGCAATAGCAAGAGGTATGGAATTTGAATTTTTATATCACGATGTGACTACATTCAATTAACACTCTGAACCGGTAGTTCTGAAGGTTGCGACAGCCATAAGCCCGGCGCTACATGGTAGTAGCTGAGTCTGTTTGTGTACCAGACATCTGAAAACAGAAAGAGGGTGCTTTTCCGTGTTGCCGTTGGCTTAATGCCAACACCCTATGTTTTTCTCTCGATGAATAATAAACAACACGTTAGCTTGAAAAGCACCCGGAAGTGATATTAGCCCAAATGGTGATGAAAGCAAGCCTTTTCTGCCTTGCGGGGCGGAAATATAGTTGTATTTCGAACGAATGGAGGAAGTCAGGCTTGTCCTGTAGGCCGGAGGGATAATAAGGCCTGTGCTTTGCGGGCGCAGAAGGCAACGCAGCGCTCGCAGGGGCGGGCGGCATAGTAGGCCTCGGTGCGTTCATTGGGGCGGGCGGATGACTCCATTTCTTCGTCCAGGTGCAGGAGTTCCCGGCAGGTGAGGGTGCCGAATTCGGCCTTGAAATCATCTGCCAGGGCGCGGGTGAGGGAGAAAATGCGCTCTTTATCCTCCGGCTGGCCGGTGAGGTTGCCCTTGCAGAAGCCGGCCACCATGCAGAGGCCGGAGAACGCGCCGCAGGTGCCGCGCATGCGGCCGAGCCCTGCGCCGAAGGCCGAGGAGAAACGTAGCGCGGCCTCTGTGCTCAGGCCTACCTGGGTGGCAAAGGCGGCAAAGACGGATTGCGCGCAGTTGTATCCCTGGTGGAAATAGTCCAGTGCTCTGGTCTCGGCGTCCATGGGCTTGAGCATACACTTGCGGGGTGGCTTTGTCAATGCCGGTTTTTTTGCTCGCATTGGGGGGGCTGAAGTGGTAGAATCCCCAGCAACAAATTGCAGAAAATCATGCAGCGTACATTAGTCAAACACGCATTGGCCAGCGAGGCTCCTGCCGAGCAGATTCTGGTGGAAGGCTGGGTCCGTACCCGCCGCGATTCCAAGGCTTTTTCATTCCTGGAGGTGAATGACGGCACGAGCCTGGCCTCCATTCAGGTGGTGGCAGATGCCGGGATCCCCGGTTATGAGGACATTTCCCGCATGTCGACGGGTGCATCGGTGAGCATTCTGGGGCGCCTGGTGGAAAGCCCCGGCAAGCAGAAGTGGGAGATTCAGGCCACAGAAATCAAGCTGGTGGGTGGTTCTCCGGAATCGTATCCGCTGCAGAAGAAGGGGCATTCGCCCGAGTTCCTGCGCACCATTGCGCACCTGCGTCCCCGCACCAACCTGTACGGCGCGATTTTCCGCACGCGCTCGCGTATGGCGGCAGCGGTGCACCAGTTCTTCCTGGCGCGCGATTTTGTGTGGGTGCACACGCCCATCATCACCGCGAGCGATTGCGAGGGCGCGGGCGAGATGTTCCATGTGACAACGCTTGACCCGCTGGCGGATAACAAGAGCTACGACAACGATTTCTTCGGCAAGTCTGCCAATCTGACCGTTTCCGGCCAGCTGGAGGGCGAGACCTTTGCCTGCGCGCTGAGCAATATCTACACCTTCGGCCCCACGTTCCGCGCAGAGAACAGCAATACCTCCCGCCACGCAGCGGAGTTCTGGATGATTGAGCCGGAAATGGCGTTCTGTGATATTTATGGAGACATGGATATTGCCGAATCCTTCATCAAGCACATTGCCCGCACCATGCTGGCAGACGGGAGTGGGGATTTCGAGTTCTTCTGCAAGTTTGTGGACAAGGGATTGCGAGCCCGCCTGGAGGAAGTGGCTGAAAAGCCCTTTGTGCGCTGCTCGTATACCGAGGCTATTGAAATCATGCAGGCCAGCGGCCAGGATTTTGAGTACAAACCGTACTGGGGTATGGATATGCAGAGCGAGCACGAACGCTTCCTGACGGAGAAGCATTTCAAGTGCCCGGTGATTGTGTATAATTACCCGAAGGAAATCAAGCCGTTCTACATGCGCCTGAATGACGACGGCAAGACGGTGACGGCCATGGATGTGCTGGTTCCCGGCATTGGCGAAATCATCGGCGGCAGCCAGCGCGAGGAGCGCCTGGAGGTGCTGGAGGGCAATATCGAGCGTATGGGCATGGATAAGGATGCATACTACTGGTACAATGACCTGCGCCGTTTCGGCACGGTGCCGCATGCCGGTTTCGGTGTGGGCTTTGAACGCCTTATCATGTTCGTGACGGGTGTGCAGAACATCCGTGACGTGCTGCCGTTCCCGCGTACTCCCCGTAATTGTGAGTTCTGATATTGACTCCGCATACCGCAACTGGTAGTATACAGGCATCATGAAGTCGCGCGGCGAGGAGTTTGCAGAGTGGGGAACAGAGGTTGTCTTTGGCCGTGCCCGGGGATTCCGGGCGTGGCTGATGCGCGGTGTGCTCCGCTTCGCTTCCTTTTTCTTCTGGATTCTGGTGCAGGTGCGCCTGTTCCTGTTCCGCCGGCGTATCAAGACGGTGCATTATCTGGGGACATTTGTCATCAGCGTGGGTAATATCACGGCTGGTGGCACTGGCAAGACCCCCGTGGTGGAGCTGCTTTCCCGCAGCCTGGCCTCGCGCGGCCGCAGATGCGCTATTCTGACGCGCGGTTACAAGAGCCATGACCTGGAGAAACCGCAGGTGTGGCTGGATAAGGACGGCAAACGCGTGAAACGAGTGCCGAAGATTGCCAGCGATGGCGTGACGCGCTACCTCAGCCCCTTGTATGCGGGCGACGAACCGTTCATGCTGGCGCGCAACCTGGATAATGTGGCGGTGCTGGTGGATAAGGACCGCGTGAAATCCGGTATCTTTGCCATCGAGCAGCTGGGCAGCAACACGCTCATCCTGGATGACGGCATGCAGTTCCTGAAGCTGAAGCACGAGATTGACATTGTGCTGGTGGATTGCGGATTCCCCTTCGGCACGGGGGCGTTGCTTCCGCGCGGCACGATGCGCGAGCCCCGCGCCAGCCTGAAACGCGCCAGCTACATCATCCTGACCAAAAGCGAGGGCAAGCCGCAGGATGAGCTGATTGCCACTATCCGCAAGTATAACAAGGTGGCGGACATCATCGTGACGAACCACGCCCCGGTGCTGCTGGAAAATATTTTCACGGGCGAACAGCTGCCTCTTTCTGCGCTGAAAGGCAAGTATGTGGCCTGCCTCAGCGGTATTGCCCGGCCGGAGAGCTTCGAGAACCTGGTGGAGGCTCTTGGGGCTAATGTGGAAATCCGCCGCAGCTACCCCGACCACTACTGGTTTGACCAGGAAGACCTGGATGCCTTTGTGGAGCGCTGCGCAGAGCGCGCCATGGATATGATTGTGACCACGGAGAAGGATGCCGTGCGATTCCTGCGCCCGGGAGAGATGGAGGTGCCCATCTATTTCCTGCGCATACACATTGACATTCTGCAGGGACAGGAGAAGTGGGATGCCATGATTGACCGCATCTGCGCCCTGGGTGCTCCCCAGCCGCCTCCCGAGTGGGGAGATGTGTTGTAAAAGACCGGATGTGTGATATGGCAGCTGCTTGCTCTGCCCGGAATTATAGCAGCGCAGGTCAATTAAGTGAAATGTCGATGTCGAAGATGTCCGCTAGTCTGGCTGCGTCCAGTTCTACGGCCGTACCGGGGTTTGCAAGCAGTGCTGCTGGTTCGATGCCGCGCAGGGTGAAAAGCAATTCCGGTGTTTCATCAATCAGGCAGCCGGCAGCGTAGATGGCCGCTGCGGCATGGGGGCAGGGTTCTGCCCAATCGGGGCAGGTACAGCACATGCGCCAGTCCTGCGGGGTGGGGAGAAGCCCGTGGTCGGGGTGGCAGAGTTGCTGCAGCACATCCGGATTTGTGTTGCCTTCCAGCAGGGCGAGCAGGGAGTCAATGCGGGTGTTGCATACCTGGCTCAGGGCTTCGAGTTGTTCCCCTTCAATCGGGGTGAGGTGCAGGTCTACTTCATACAATTCCTCAGCGCTGATGAGGGCGGTGATGCAGCCGGGGGTGATGCGCAGGTCGAGCACGCAGCCGTGGCGCAGCAGGGTGCGCCCTGGTGCCAGGCACATGCCGCCGGATTCACAGAGCGCCAGCTGCTTCATCCATGCGCTGCCCCAGAAGTTGCTGGCGAGCTTCCGGCTGGTGTTGATGACAGGGTGCAGCTCTCCACCCCGGGCCTGTAGCCCGGCAAAGCGCTGCTGCGCCAGCTTCTGCAGGTCGGCGGCTTTGAGACGCGGGGGGCTGTCATCACACATGTGGCGGGCAATAAGAAACCGGGGTCCCCGCAGAGGAACCCCGGTTATATGAGAGTTGTTTACTTAGTCACGCTCTTGAAGTATTCGAGCGTGGTCTTGAGGCCTTCCTCCAGCGTGTATTTGGGAGTCCAGCCGGCATTGCGGAGCTTGTCGGCGCAGGAGCGGGAGTGCTTCACATCGCCGGGGCGCTCGGGCAGGTGCACCACCTTGGAGCTGGAGCCGGCGGCATCGATGATGATGTTGGCCAGGTCATTGATGGTGATCTGGCCACCGTAGCCCACGTTGTACACACCGGTAACTTCCGGGTGTTCTGCTACATAGGTGAGACCGCCCACAATGTCCTTCACATAGATGAAGTCGCGGGTCTGCTCGCCATCGCCATAAACGGTGATGTCTTCGCCCTTGATGGCCTTCTCCATGAAAATCGGCACGGCGGCTGCGTAGGCACCCTTAGGATCCTGGCGTGGGCCGAACACATTGAAGAAGCGGCAGCAGCCGGTATTCACCTGGCCGGTGGTGCGGAACATCTCCATGTAGTATTCACCGTCGAGCTTGGTGATGCCGTAGGGGCTCTTGGGCTCGGGGTACATGGTCTCCACCTTGGGAACAATGGGGTTGTCGCCATAGATGGCAGCGGAGGAGGCGAGTACCACCTTCTTCACGCCAGCCTTGCTGGCTTCCTCCAGCACGGTGAGCAGGCCGTTCACGTTCAGATCAACGGTTTCGCGGGGCTTCTGCATGGATTCCGGCACGGATACCATGGCTGCCATGTGGAAGATGTAATCCACTCCTTCCACCGCCTTGGCCACGAGTTCGCGGTCGGTGATGGAACCTTCAATGAAGGTTACGTTGAGCCCGTCAAGGTTCTTCTTGTAGCCTGTGCGCAGGTTGTCCAGCACGCGGATTTCTTCTGCGATACCCTGGTAATGCTCAGCAATGTGAGACCCGATGAAGCCGGCGCCGCCGGTGATGAGTACTTTCATGATTGGATGTGGATTGGTTTGCACTATATTTTACCTTGGTGGTGGCAGAAATCAAGCCGTAATTGAGATTTCCCTGCAGAATGCCAGAATTAAATCCGGCACGCAGAGAGTACAGGGAGAACGAAATTCAGCCACGTAAGAAAAAGCCGCTGCCCTGTCAGGGGCAACGGCTTTTGTGAAGTTTGCTCAGGCTCTTAGCCTGAAAGGTCTGTCATCAAGACCGCATTAGCGGCGACGGCGGGCAGCAAGACCAGCCAGTGCCAGCAGGCTCAGGGCTGCAGTGGCAGGCTCGGGGATGGGTTTGGTGGTGGAGTAGAGGGCAGTGTTGTGCAGCGTAGCGCTGGTAATCGTGCCTGCAACACCATCGTGCTCGCTCATCTTGTTCATGAACACCACGCCGTTCTTCCAGTCGGAGTTGCCATGACGGTCGCCAGCGGCCATGATGCCGGTGGCGGCCATGGTGTCGTTGATGTAGATGGCCATCTCACCAGCGGTGTTAACGGCACCATTCATCACCAGCGTCACAGAAGTGATTTCGGAGAGTTCGAAAGTGCCATAGGATACAACATCGGAGAGGGTGTGGCCATCGTTACCGAAAGTAACCTGCTTGGTTGCGGTGTCATACTGCACGCCAAGGAACCAGGAAGTCTGATTCTGGTTGGCAGACATC
>JAFNWZ010000413.1 GCA_017379255.1 Akkermansia sp.
GCACTTACCTGACCACTGGTGTGAAGGAAACCCGCGCATGGACGATTCATGCGGGCGATAAGGCTCCCCGCGCTGCTGGTGTGATTCATACTGACTTTGAGCGTGGCTTCATTGCGGCTCAGGTGGTGGCGTATGAGGATCTGGTTGCTGCCGGTTCTATGGCCAAGGCTAAGGAGATGGCTAAGCTCCGCATTGAGGGTAAGGAATACGTGGTGCAGGATGGCGATGTGATGGAATTCCGCTTCAATGTTTCCAAATAAGTTTCTGCGCTGAATGGAATGTTGACCGCCCCGGAGCTTCTGGCTGCCGGGGCGGTTTTTTTTAGTAGAGGTATGTGGCGATGTAGCGTTGCTGCGGGCTGTTGGGTTTGTCGGGGATGGTGGGGCGGAGTTGCCCGGCTTTGATGAGGTCGCCTATGTAGAGATTGATGGTGCGGGTCTGGCGGCTTACACCGATGTGTTCCATGATTTCCTGGCTGCTGCGTGGTTCGGAGCAGAAGTGGATGACGGCTTGTTGTTTGGTTTTGACACTAGCTTTGTTTGTTTTGTCTTTATTTGCGAATAAAGATTGCTTTTGCTTTATTTGTTTTGTTTGTTTTGTTTGTTTGTTCCACTCCTGGAGTTCATCTATGTCGGGTTCGCTTGCGATATATCCATCGGAACTTGATTTCTGCTCTCGCCAGATGACCACGCGGAATTGTTCATCCTGAATGAATTGTGGGGTATTGAGCCCTGTGTCTTCACATTTGCCTATGATGTCGGAGGTGCCGGTTCCCATTTCTTCGATGTAGCCGGCCAGGTAGGCGGTGTGGGCCAGGGTTGGGTTGGCGGGGATGGAGGGGTGTGTTCGTTTGAGGGCGTCTATGTTCAGGCTGTAGGGGAGTTTGCCTGGGTTCCAGATTTCGAGGCGGTCGCGGAAGAGCATGACCTGTACGCTGCCGTTGCTGCTGTAGTCGCGGTGGACAACTGCGTTGACAATGGCTTCGCTTACGGCTTCGCGGGGGAGTTCGCTGGTGACGGGGGCTATATTGCTGTGTGCCCGGGTGCCGACGTGCATGTCTATGCGGGACATGACGAAGTCAACGGCTTTATCGACGACTTCGAATATTGTGCCTGTGAATACGTGGTGCGAGGGGATGGGTTTGCATATCTCTGTGCCGTAGAATTGTGCGCATTTGACCACGGTGCAGGGGAAGAAATCCTGCGGGCGTTTACCGAAGAGGAGAATGGCGGTGTTGCTGATTTTTCCGGTGCTGGTAACCAGGTTCAGGTGTGTGAGGATGCGTTCTGCCCCTGCGCTGGGGGAGAGGGGGAACCCGCGGTGGATCTGAGCCAGGTGTACGAAATTTTCTATTTTTTCCGGGGAGAGGTCGTCTATGCTGGCGTTCTGGCAGTAGCTGGCGTCAAAGGGGAGGCGGCGGATGTAGTCTTGTTCTTCCAGATATTTTACGAGTGAGTTGTAGACGGCGCTTTGGAGTTCGTCGTAGGTGCTGAAGCTTTTGCGGACCACGCTTTGTTCGGCTTTGGTGATGAGGGCGCTTTGTTTGGGATGGCGTTTTTTGCGCGGCGCGGGACGGGTGATGAAGATGAGCCTGTGTTTTTGTCCGGCTGTGGCGGTGTCGTATTCCCGTTCGGTGGGGGAGATGCCTTCGTTGTCTTCGTTTCCGTAGCGGAATCCGAATATACCCAGGTAGATGTCGCAGGTGGCGGCTTCGTGCAGGTAGGCTCTCTGGGCTGATATGCCCATGGCCGGAAGTTCTTCAAATAAAAAAGGAACGAAGAATTTGCCCAGTAGCGCGTCGCTGCGTATGTAATCGACGAGTTTTTGACGTTCGTCGGCAAATTCGGCTTGTACGCTGCTGATGAAGACCCGGATTTCCATGGCTTTGTTTGTCTTTTCTTTGGTTGGTTGTATTGTATGGCGAATAGAGTGTCTTGTAAAGCTTTATTTGTTTGCTTGGTTTGTTTTTCTTTTTTGTTGTTTACAGGCAATTAGTAGTAATTAAATGAAAAAATGCTCGTTTTTTTTCTTGCATTCTGCGGCATGCATGATAGACTAGCGAGTAATGATGCATTCCGCATTGTAGCTCTTAATACATAATTTACTCATATGAAAAAACTTTTCCTTGCGTTCACGGCCTTTGCTGGCATGTTGACTGGTCTTTCGCTTACGTCCTGCGGCGGTGGCGGCGGTGGTGGTGGCAATCTCTCCGGCACTGTCTTTGATATGGGAAGATATAAAATCATCCTCAATGAGCAGGTGGATGGGATTAAGAATTATTACGACGCGGATATTACCGACCCGAGCGAAGACCATTACACAGAAGCACGTGTTGCTCTGTTTAATGTGAATATGGAGAACGGAAAGCTGAAGAGTGCCCAGGGAACTGTGAACGCAGCCTGCTTCTCTGATTCTTCCTTTGCTGAGGTGTTTGTAAAGATATTCTGGGATGTGAATGATGTAGATGTGCACCTGATTCAGGCATCACCCGCTGCTGATGGATCCATGTTTACAATCACTACGGGGGGTGATAACAGTGTGTCGATTAAGTGGCTTTTCGGAAGTGATCCCTCATGGACTGGTTCCATCAATGGTGCTAATGCGGAACGTTGGTTGATTCCTTATTATGACGATGAGGAGGAAGGCAATGTTGAGGACGCGCAAGGCACGAATGAGGCGATCCACACTGGGTACGTTCTTTACTAATCGGTGTTTTTATTCACTAAAAAAGAGAGCGGTTTCGACCGCTCTCTTTTTTTTGCGCTTTGTCTGCCGCGCGCTGGTGAATTGCTTGAAAATTAAAGCTTGTGGCGGAAATTATCGGTGGGCTGCAGGCTGGCAATAAAGGCCACGAGCAGGTCAATGGTGTTTTGGACATCCCGCATATCGGCTGTTTCAACCGGGCTGTGCATATAGCGCAGGGGCAGGGAGAAGCAGGTGGCGGGCACGCCGCTGCGTGAGCGGTAAACCTGGTCGGTGTTGGTGCCGGTGGAGCGGCCTGTGGTTTCGCGCTGCATGGGGATTCCCTGCTGGTCTGCCAGCAGCTCGATTCTGGCGTTGAGGTTCGGGTGGCAGACGGGGCCATAGCTCAGGCAGCCGCCGGCGCCCAGGCGCACATCTCCATAGCGTCCTTTATCCAGCCCGGGGGAATCGGTGGCGTGGGTTACATCCAGGCAGATGGCGGCATCCGGCTGCAGGTGGAAAGCCAGCATGCCGGCGCCCACGCAGCCGATTTCTTCCTGTACGGTGTTGGCAAAGATGATGTTCCAGGCGGGTTTGATTCCTCGCTCTGCCAGGGTGCGGGCGGTTTCGGCCAGAATGAATCCGCACAGGCGGTCATCCAGCGCGCGGCAGACCAGGCGGTTGCTTTCGTTGAGCAGCTGCGGGCCGTCGCAGTACACGCCCACGCTGCCTACGCGCAGGCCGAGTGCTTCCACTTCCTCCCGTGAGTCGCAGCCGAAGTCCACGTACAGCTCATGCAGCTTGGGGGCTTTTTCATCCGCTGCGCCTCCGCGCAGGTGAATGGCTGTGTTGCCGGTGATGCCGATGACCTCGCCATCTGTTCCGATGAATCGGATGCGGCGGCCGCGGGCGATGGCGACATCGCTGCCGCCGACGCGTTCCACGCGGGCGAAGCCGTTGTCATCAATATAGCGGATGGAGAAGCCAATCTCATCGGCATGCGCATCGAGCATGAGGGTGGGGGCATTGTCCCCCGCTGCGGCTCGCAGCAGGGCCCAGGTGGAACCGTAAGCATCGCACTGCACCTCATCCGTGTATGGTTTGATATAGGCGGCCCAGAGGCGCTGGGCGTCCATTTCCAGCCCTGTGGGTGCGGGTGTTTCAAGGTATTCGCTCAGGAATTCAGCAGATTGTTCGTTCATGGTGGGTGGGGGATATGGGGGAAAGAAAAACACCGGTGCGGTAGCACCGGTGTTGAGTAAGGGGTATATGGCTTACATATTAGCGTAGCCGATGTCGCTGCGGCGCTGGGAGCCTGCGAAATCAACCTTGGCGGCCTCAGCGTGGGCGGCGGTGCGGGCGGCATCCAGCGTATCGCCCTGGGCCACGATGGCAAGCACGCGGCCACCGGCGGTCACCCAGCCTTCGGGGGTGAGCTTGGTGCCGCAGTGGAACACGCGGGCGGCGCAGTCATCCAGCCCGGTGATGAGGTCGCCGCTGTGGGAGGAAGCGGGGTAACCGGCGCTGGCCAGAATGCAGCAGATGCTCCAGCCTTCATTGAAAGAAATGAGCTCGGGGGCGAATTCTCCCTTGGCTCCCTTGAGGCAGAAGGTGGCCAGGTCGCCCTGCAGCAGGGGCATGACGGCTTCGCACTCCGGGTCGCCGAAACGGCAGTTATATTCAATCACCTTGGGGCCCTGGGGGGTGAGCATGAGCCCGAAGTACAGGAATCCGCGGTAGGGCAGGCCGTCTGCCTGCAGTCCGCGCACGGTGGGAGCCACGATGGTTTCCTCGATGGTCTTGAGAAGCTCCGGAGAGGCGAGCTGGCGGGAAGCCACAGCGCCCATGCCGCCGGTGTTGGGGCCGGCATCGCCCACTTCCAGGCGCTTGTAGTCACGCGCGGGGCAGAGGATGAGGAATTTGTCATCGCAGATGGCGCCGAAGATGGAGATTTCCGGGCCGGTGAGGAATTCTTCTACCAGCAGGCGGCCTGCGCCAAAGCGCTTCTGGATGAATACCTCGTTGAGGAACTCCTCTGCGCTGGCGGCATCGGGGCACACGGCCACGCCCTTGCCGGCGGCCAGGCCGTCGAACTTGAGCACGGTGGGGTACTGGCCGTTGATGGCGGCGATGGCTTCATCGTAGCTTTCCACGGCGGTGGCCATACCGGTGGGGATGTTGTGGCGCAGGAGGAAGTTCTTGGCAAATTCCTTGGAGGCTTCCAGCTGCGCGCTTTCCTTCTGCGGCCCCCAGCAGGGGATGCCGGCGGCGGCACAGCGGTTGGCCAGGCCTTCTTCCTTGACCAGGTAGCTTTCTTCACCTGCTACGCAGAGGTCAATCCTGTTATCCACCATCCACTGGATGAGGGCATCGAAACTGTCGGCTTCGATAAGGGTGGCAGTGCGGCAGATGGCATCACTGCCGGGGAAGGTGAAGAGTTCGGGCTTGCACGGGCTGGCGGCCAGGGTCTCTACCAGAGCCTGCTCGCGCCCACCTTTTCCTATGACGGCAATTTTCATATAATGGAATGGGGAGGGGTAAATAGTGAACGATGACGGTATCAGCGGCGACGCTTGCGGAGGGCGATGCGCGGGTTCTTGCCACGCACGGTGCGCTTCTTGAACCGTGAGTTGGAGGCGAGTCCGCTGCGGCGGGAAAGGCTGCGGTGTTTGCGGCTGCGGTAGCGGTGCGTGGGGCGCAGTCCATCCACAGGCAGTCTGGCTACCATTTCCTTGGGGATATGGATGCTGTTCTTTGTGTTGTCCTGCTCAGCCTTGAGGTAGGTTTCCTGGGTGCAGCTTTCGATGGCGACTGGCATGCCGCGGTGCACGCGGCCGAAAAGATCCACGATGTCATCGCTCTTCATGCGGATGCAGCCGTAGGAAGCCGGGCGGCCGATGTAGCGTTCTTCCGGGGTGCCGTGAATGTAGATGCGGCGGCGGTGGGTGGAGTGGTTGTTCTGCTCCATGCCGGCCAGCTGGATGACGCGGGTGACCACTGGGTCCCGGCCGGCCGCGTCGACATCTACTACCTCGCCGGTAGGTTTGCAGCCTTTGAATACCATGCCCGTGGGCTGGCCCTCACCGTTTTTCTGGGAAATGGCATGAAGCCCCAGCGGGGTCTGGTGACTGCCGTTTTTGTTGCCGATGCCGAACTTGGAAGAGCTGATGCTGTAGTCCTTCACCTTCTTGCCGGCTTTGAATACGGTGAGTTTCTGGTCGCTGAGGGTCACGGCCACGCCATCGCGCACAACAACCTGCGGCGGAATGTCCTCTGCATACAGCTTTCTGCCTTGGTGGAAAGTTGTGCATGAAGTAAACGCCGCCGTTAACAGGCAGAGAATTGCGAGTGTTCTGGTTGTTTTCTGCATTACCGCTGGTCAGGCTTTTTGGAAGTGAAAAATCAGGCGGTCTGGGCAGCTTTCCGTTTCTGCAGCACGCCGTCAATGAGGCGGGCAATGGAGGAGAACTGGTGTAGAAGAAGCCCAGGAACGGAGTCATGAGTATGAAGGTGAGGTAGTCACCGTGTGAGAAGTTGATGTATTCCACCACGCCGAAGAAGATGGCGAAGCAGAGTTCCAGCGCGGGTACAAGTACAGATTTGATGGCCTTGTATCCCTTGGCGCGTTTTTCGATGGAAAGTGTGCCCTGCTTGGATTCGCCGAACTTGGGTGTGCGCACAAATTCGCTCTGCTGGCCGCACATGGCCTCAATCACGGCCTTGGCATTGTTCACCGCCATGCCGACACCCAGGGCAAGCAGTGGAATCATGAGCGGGAATACCATGTACCAGCGGCGCGGGCGCACTATCATCTCTGCCACGATGTAGAACATGCAAACAGAGACGGTGGCAAAGAAGAAGAGGGTGAAGGTGAGCAGCATCATCTGCCACTGGTCCCATGCCCATTCCCCCGTGGGGGCCACCAGCCCGGTGCATACCGGCATCACCAGGAAGCAGAGCAGGATGAGCGCCAGGTAGGAGTAGTTGCAGGTCAGGTGTGTGGTGGCTTCCATCTTTGCCTTGAACGGGGCGTTCGAGCGCCAGATGGTGAAGAGCATCTTGCGGCAGACCTGGATGCAACCCTTGGTCCAGCGGTGCTGCTGGGCTTTGAAGCCGTCCATGTCTACGGGGAGCTCAGCAGGTGTTTCGTAATCGTTGAGGTAGACGAAGCGCCAGCCCTTCATCTGGGCGCGGTAGGAAAGGTCCATATCCTCGGTGATGGTGTCGTGCTCCCAGCCGCCTGCGTCGATGATGGTGCTCTTGCGCCACATGCCGGCGGTGCCGTTGAACGTGAAGAAACGGCCGGAGCGGTTGCGGCAGGTCTGCTCCAGAGCAAAGTGGCCATCCAGGAAAATGCTCTGCAGGCGGGTGAGGAGGTTGTAGTTGCGGTTGATGTGAGCCCAGCGGGTCTGCACCACGCCAATCTCCGGGTCCGTGAAGTAGGGAACGCAGACTTTGAGGATATCCGGCTCCGGGCGGAAGTCTGCATCCAGAATAAGCAGGAACTCACCCTTGGCTACGGCATCTGCGGCTTCGAGCGCGCCTGCCTTGAAACCAGTGCGGTCTGTGCGGTGCAGGCACACAATGTCAAAACCCTGGGCTCGGTAGTATTCTACCTGTTGCTGGCAGAGCTCGTAGGTGTCATCGGTGGAATCGTCAAGAATCTGAATCTCCAGCTTGTCCTTGGGGTAATCGATGGCTGTTACTTTTTTGAGCAGGCCTTCCACCACGAACTTTTCGTTGAACATGGGCAGCTGGATGGTGACCATGGGCCATTCATCCCATTGAGCCTTGGGCTGGGGAATATCCTTGCGGTGCTTGAGGTAGAGCAGTACCATAAGCAGGCGGTGGCATCCGTAGCCGGACATGCCGATGAGAACCAGGAAGTAGGCTACAAGCCAGATGAAGTCGAACCAGTTTTGAGAAGATTCCATGAGACGGAGGTGAATGGGTGATACAGGGGGGGGCACCCGCGTGCGCAGTTGCTGTTCCGGGCATTTTTGCGTCAGCACACGCGTGGGTGCTTGACGCGGGGCGATAGTAATGTAAACTGGGTATTGAGTCAAGTCTAAATTAACACCTTCCCGCTATGATGAAAAAGTCTCCATGGTTCTTTCTGTCTTTTGCTTTTGCGCTGAATCTGCCCTTGGCGCAGGCGCAGGAAATGTCCGATTACAGCGAGGAGGCGGTCGATGCTGTTTTTGATGGTATGCCTGAGGGGGTGATGGCACAGGAAGATTCTTCCCGCCGCCCGGGGGAGGTGCCTGCCATGTTCCGCGATGACGCGTTGCTGGATGATTCCCATTCCAACCAGGAGCTGGGTATCAATGTGTATACCGCCCCCTCCATCAGCAAGATTTTTGCACAGCTGGATCATCTGCCGGCTATCCCCGAGGAATATGTGCTGCGCCGCCGCCCCGAGAATCTGCCGCTGGATGCCGGAAAACTGGCGCTGGAAATGGGGTATCTGATGGCTGATGGGTTCATCGCCGTGCGCAGTGGTCACATGAATGATATCAAGCCGATTGCTCTGGATCTGACCCGTTATGGAAAGGCAATGGGCGTGGGGGATAAGATGAATGCATATTCTGCAGGCCTGCTGGAGCATGCAGAAAAGGGGCAGCTGGATGAGTTCAAACGCATTATGGCTTCTACGCAGAGTGCTGTGAATGAGGAGTTGACAGCGCTCCGGGATCCGGACCTGGCGCATCTGCTGGCGTTGGGCGGGTGGGTGCGTGCGCTGGAGGCATCTGCCGTGGCCATCGAGAACAAGTTTGATGCTGCGCAGGCCGGGGTGGTGTTTTATCCGGATGCGCCTGCCTATTTCAATGAGATTCTGCAGGGGGTGAATACGCGCACGGCCAAGCGCCTGAATGTGCCGGCGCTCAGCCAGTTATTGCAGCAATTGGCAGAGGTGATGGTGCTGTCGGCTGGTGAAGCTCCTTCCGTGGAACGTGTGCGCCTTATCAAGGAAACCGCCGGCCGGATTTCGACGCTGGTGGTGGGCTCTGGTTATGAGCACTGATACGCAAAGTCTGCCGGTGTATGCTCCGCTGGAGCTGCGGCTGGTAATGTCCGGGGTGCAGGCCATGCGCCGCCCGCGCCCGGTGTATCGTTCACTTTTCCGCATCAGCATCTGCAATGCGGGGGCTTGCCCTGTGCAGCTGCGTGGGCGCAAGTGGACGCTGCGCGAGCGCAACGGCAACACCCGCATTGTTGAGGCCGCGGGCATTTTTAATGAAACTCCGGTTCTGACTCCCGGAGCCGTGTTTTCCTGCAGCGGTACACAGGAGTTTGAAACTCCTCCTGTAGCAATGGAGTTGCGGTTGTTCGGCACGGATGAACTGGGGCGGCCGTTTATTTCTGAGCCGCTGCGGTTTCCCCGCAGCTGTTTTCAGTACAAGTAATCGGGGATTGGGTTAGAAACCGTTGCATTTCTGCCATGCTGGTGCAGCGGCGCAGAGCGTATTCCTGCCCGGCCGGGAAGTCGGGGTAGCAGAATGCCAGGTATTTCTTCATGCGGTTGCAGTGGCCTTTCTCGGTGCGTTTGTGGAGGAGGATCCGCCCGGTTTCTTCGATGAGGATGGCGTAGTACTGTTGCATTTCTTCCGGTGTCGGGGCGGCACCGCCCTTCAGCTGGCGGAAGATGTAGGGGTTGCGCACTGCTCCGCGCCCGATCATGAGACCGGCGGCTCCGGTGGTTTCCAGGCATTCCATGGCCTGCTGCGGGGTGGTGATGTCTCCATTGGCCAGCACCGGGCAGGCCAGGTGTTGCACGGCGCGTTTGATGTAGCTGAAATCAGGCGTGCCGCCATACAGCTGCTTCCGCGTGCGGGCGTGGATGCCGACTTCATCGGGCTCAGCCGCTGCCAGACAATCAAGTATGCGGGGAAAATCCGCTGCGGCATCTTCCCACCCCAGGCGGCATTTAACGCTGAATTGCCCAGCCGGGAGGTTGGCGCGCAGCTGCTGCATCATATCTGCAAAGCGGGGGAGGTTCCGCAGAAGCCCGGCTCCGGCACCGTGGCGGTTTACCAGGGGGGAGGGACACCCGGCGTTCAGGTTGATGCCGGCCACGCCGGGGCGCTCCAGCAGAGCGGTGGCGTCCCGCAGCAGGGCGGGGGTGTCGCTTCCTGCCAGCTGCGCCCATACCGGGACTCCGGTTTCATTTTCATCAATGCAGCGCAGGGGGTGGAATTCCTTCCCGCCTCTTTTGAAATAACACTATGCTAAAACTAAGAAACTTAATAATCACATTCTTTTCTGTAGCCCTCTTTGGACTGGTTTCCTGCGCGCCGGAGCCGATAGGTCCTCAACAGCCGGAGCCGGAGGATGATACTCCTGTGCTGAAGGTCAAGACAGATCCTCTTACGGCACCTAATTCAGGTAGAACCTTTATTCTCGAGGTTGAGTGTAATCGTGAGGTCAGCGTGGCATCGTCACAACCGGAATGGTGTCAGGCGACTCTTATGCACAATGCTCAGACTTCGAGAAACGGAAGCCTTAAAATTGTCGTGAAGAAGACCAATGAGCCTGAGGTGCGCACAGCTGAGGTTACTCTTTCTGCAGAAGGATGTGACGATGCTGTGATTACAGTGACACAGGACCACCGCGTGTTCAGCTCGGAAAAGGCCCTTAATTCGCTTTCAATAAAAAAATCGAAGAATCCGGCCTTGAAGAACGACATCACTTTTACTTTTGATCCGCAGACCAAGACATTCTCGGCAATGTATCTTAAGTGGATTGATGCTGAGAAGCCTGAAATGCTCAAGCCTACATTTGAATATGTGGGAGTCTCTGTTCTGGTCGGTGAAACTCAGCTCAAGTCAGAAACCACAGCGGTGTCTTTCGCGGAAGATTTCACCATCTCAGTCAAGGCGGAGGATGGGTCTACTGTGGACTACAAAGTAGTGTTCAACTGCCCGCAGATCAACACTGAACTTCCAGTTCTTCATATGAAGCCGGATCAGCTGATCAACAGCAAGAGTACC
>JAFNWZ010000414.1 GCA_017379255.1 Akkermansia sp.
ACTGAGCAAGAACCGGAAGGATCTGGTCGATACGACGGGAATAAGATTCAAAAAGAGGCATAATCTTGTTCTATATTTAGGGGTTCTTTACTCGTGGCGGGGGTCGATGTACTTGGCGGCATCAGCAAAGCGGCCGTAGGAGCCGGTGTGCTTCTTCACAGCCTCGTTGGCGTCCATGCCCTTCTTGATGTCTTCCATCATCGGGCCCATCTTCACGTACTGGTAACCGGTGATTTCACCCTCGGCATCCAGAGCAAGCTTGGTGATGTAACCTTCGGCGAGCTCCAGGTAGCGGGCACCCTTGGCCAGCGTGCCGTACAGCGTGCCGGTCTGGGAGCGCAGGCCCTTGCCCAGGTCTTCGAGACCAGCACCGATGGGCAGGCCGCCTTCAGAGTAGGCGCTCTGGGTGCGGCCGTACACGATCTGGAGGAAGAGTTCGCGCATGGCGGTGTTGATGGCGTCGCACACGAGGTCGGTGTTCAGAGCCTCGAGCACGGTCTTGCCGGGAAGGATTTCAGAAGCCATGGCGGCGGAGTGGGTCATGCCGGAGCAGCCGATGGTTTCCACAAGGGCTTCCTGGATGACGCCCTGCTTCACATTGAGGGTCAGCTTGCAAGCACCCTGCTGAGGAGCGCACCAACCCACACCGTGGGTAAGGCCGGAGATGTCCTCAATCTTGGTGGATTGCGTCCAGGCACCCTCCTGGGGGATGGGGGCGGGGCCGTGATTGCAGCCCTTCTTGACGCAACACATCTGTTCGACTTCGTGTGTGTACTGCATAATATTGGATTATGTTATGTTGGAAAATGCTCGGCACCGCGCGCACGCGCTGGTGATACCTTGCTGCCGCTATTATAACGGTTTTTCCAGAAAACGCGAGCACAAAAATATTTGCAGCACAGAAAAAAACGGTACACCGCCCCCGGAGCCTGTCTCCGGGGCGGTGTATGGCGGGGCAGAAAACGGCTGGTTCAGCAGCCGTAACGGGCGGCTGAACCCAGGCGTTCCTCAATGCGCAGCAGCTGGTTGTACTTGGCCAGGCGGTCGGCGCGGGAGAGGGAGCCGGTCTTGATCTGCCCGGCGTTGGTGGCCACGGCCAGGTCTGCAATGAAGCTGTCCTCGGTTTCGCCACTGCGGTGGGAGATAACCGCGCTGTAGCCGTGGGTGGTCGCCAGGCGCACGGCCTCGAAGGTTTCGCTGAGCGTGCCAATCTGGTTCAGCTTCACCAGGATGGAGTTGGCCACACCGCGCTCAATTCCCTTGCGGAGGAAATCCACGTTGGTGACGAAGAGGTCATCACGCTCCAGCTGGCAGCGCTTGCCTATCGTGTTGGTGAGATGCTTCCAGCCCTCCCAGTCATTTTCGGCGCAGCCGTCCTCAATGGAGATGATGGGATAGCGGCTGATGAGCCCTTCGTAATAAGCGGTGAGTTCCGCTGCGGTCAGTCGGTCACCCGTGCTCTTCTTGAACACATACAACCCGCTTTCCGCATCGTAGAACTCCGAACTGGCCACGTCCAGCGCCAGCGCCACTTCCCTGCCCGGTTCATACCCCGCGGCAACAATGGCTTCCACGATGGTGTCCAGCGCTTCATCGGCGCTGTGCAGGTTGGGAGCATACCCGCCTTCATCGCCCACGGCGGTGCTCAGGCCCTTCTTGCGCAGCACCCCGGCCAGCGCATGGAATACCTCTGCCCCGCAGCGAAGCGCCTCTCGGTAAGTCGGCAGGCCGCGCGGTATAATCATGAATTCCTGGAAGTCGATGGGCGCGTCGGAGTGCGCTCCGGCATTAAGCACATTCATCATCGGCACCGGCAGGATGTGTGCATTCGGCCCGCCCAGGTAACGGAAGAGCGGCTGTCCGGTGGCCCAGGCGGCGGCACGAGCTGCGGCCAGGGAGATAGCCAGCACGGCATTCGCCCCCACGCGGCTCTTGTTCGGCGTGCCGTCCACTTCGCGCATGCGGGCATCCACCCCGATCTGGTCTGTGGCATCCATGCCGCTGAGCGCTGCAGCCAGCTCGGTGTTGGCGAAGTTGACTGCCTTCAACACGCCCTTGCCGCGGTAGCGGGCGGCATCACCGTCCCGCAGTTCGCAGGCTTCGTGTTCCCCGGTGGAGGCACCGCTCGGCACAGAGGCATGTCCGTATGCCCCGCCTGCCAGTGTCACCACGGCTTCGACTGTCGGATTTCCACGGGAATCAAGCACCTCCCGTGCCTGTATCTTGCTGATTGTCGTATTCATAATTGTTAGTCTTGTCTAATTTCCTAAGCGCAGTTTATCACTCATGAAACACCATGTCAACACATTTTCCCATCTTTTTGCTAGTTTTTACATCCAGCGGAGTCAAACTAATGGATTGACAAAGGAAAAAGGAGGGGGTAGCATACGGAAAACACCATAGAAAACGCATGAAACGCCTTCTTTTCACCGCCCTGGTGGCCGCCAGCCCGCTGGCCATGGCCGATATCTCCCTTGGCTCCCCCGCCCCGAGCAACGCAGAAGCCCCCGCCAGCGCAGAGGCGCAGCCCTATCTCGATATGGCTCAGGAGGTGCTCAGCGCCGTGCGGAATCTGACCACAGTGCTGGAAACCGTGCAGGACACCGCCAGCGCCGATGCCGCAGCGGCACAAATCCGCACCCTCACCACCAGCATGCAGGAACTCCAGGCGCGGGCAGAGGCCATGCCGCGGCCGAGCGCAGCCGTGGAGCAGCAGGTACGCAGCAGCATCAACGTGCAGGAAGTGCAGCAGCTGGCCAGCTCATTCATGAGCTCGTTCATCCGCATCGGCATGAACAATGCCTACGGCTCCCAGGCACTGCTGGATTCCCTCGGCCCGGTCATGAACACCATGCCCGGACAAGGGATGTGAAAATGCAGATTGCAGAATGCAGATTGCAGAATAAGATATTAGCGCGTCGCCTTCCGGCGCCGCGAGATACAGAAAATCACCTGAGAAATCTCAGGTGATTTCGTTTACCGGCTATATTCTTCTCAGGCGGCTTCTCCATACTCCGCGTCACCTCCCGGCGCCGCACTAGCTTTCATTCTGCATTCTGACTTCTGGATTCTGCATTCTGCATTCCTTTCTCGCGCAGCTTGGCCTGAATGCCGCGCAGGAACACCGTTTCGAGCGAATTGCGGGCCGGGCGGCAATCCTGCCAGGCATCGCCCGCCAGCTGGCGCATCTGCTCCAGCAATTCGGGGGTGGGATTATTCAGCGTAATTTCCGCGTGGCGGTCATCGCGGGTAAGTTCATCCATCGTCCCCTCAGCAATGAGGCAGCCCTGATAGAGCACCCCCACGCGGTCGCAGATTTCCTGCACCTGCTCCAGCAGGTGGGAGCAGAGAAACACCGTCACCCCCTGCTCCTTGATATTGAGAATAATATCCCTGATGGTGCGCGACCCGATGGGGTCCACCCCGGCAGTGGGTTCGTCCAGCACCAGCAGGCGGGGCTTCTGCACCAGCGCCTGCGCCAGGCCGATGCGCTGGAGCATCCCCTTGGAGTAGCCCCGCAGACGGCGGTCCTTCGCTTCTGTAAGCCCCACCAGCTCCAGCAGCTCGCGGGTGCGTTCCTTGAGCGCCGCCCCACGCAGACCGCACAGGCGGCCGTAGAAGCGCACGGTTTCCTCTCCGGTGAGGAATTTGTAAAAATACGGATTTTCCGGCAGGAAGCCGATTTCACGCCGGTTAGCCGGAGCCGTAGCGGGCTGGCCGAACACACTGCACGAGCCGGCATCCGGCGCAAGCAAGCCCACCAGCAGCTTCATCACGGTGCTCTTACCGCTGCCATTGGGGCCGATGAGCCCATACACCCCGCCCTCGGGAATGCGCAGGCTCACCCCTTTCACGGCGTACACGCCCCCCTTGCCCCAGTGGCCGGGAAAGCTCTTGTGTACATCGGTTATGGAAACAGCATCCATCACTTGGCCTGGGCCATGAGACGCAGCATATTCTTGCCCATCTCAATCCCCTTCTCAAAGATTTCCACGCGCATGTTCTCGTTGGGCGAGTGGATGCGGGCATCCGGCAGGTCGAGCCCCAGGAAGAGCGCATCCTTGCCCAGCACCTTGGAAACCTCGGCAATAATCGGAATGGAACCGCCCTCGCGCACCAGCACCGGCTTGTTGCCGAAAGTCATCTCCTGCGCTTTCTGGGCAGCCAGACCATAGGAAGAATTCGGGTCGCTCAGGTAAGCCTCGCCCGTGTGCTGGGCGGTGAACTTCATGCGCACGCTCGGCGGGCAGACCTTCTTGAAGTGGGCCTCCACCTTGGCCATCACCTCCTCCGGCACCTGGCCGGGCACCAGGCGGCAGCTCATCTTGGCAATGGCATGGGTCGGAATCACCGTCTTGGAGCCCTCGCCCTCGTAACCGCCGGAAATACCATTCAGCTCGAACGTGGGGCGGGCATACACGCACTCTGCCCCGGTGAAGCCGGTTTCCGTGCGCAGCTCCGGCACACCCGTGAGCTCGGCCAGCTCGGCATTGCTCATGCCGGGCACGCGCTTCCAGCTCTCCTTCTCCCAGTCCTGAATCTCCATCACACCATCGTAGAAGCCGTCGATGCTCACATGGTTATCCGCATCATGCGTGGTGGCAATCATCTCGCACAGCGTGGTAATGGGATTGGCCACCGCACCGCCGAAAATGCCGGAGTGCAGGTCCATGGCAGGGGCGGAAACCTCCAGCTCAAAGCAGCACAATCCCTTCAGACCGTAGGAGAACGAGGGAATATCCACCGCAGCCATGCCCGTATCGCTCACGATGATGACATCGCAGGCCAGCAGCTCCCTGGCATCCGGGCGCTTCATGAACGCATACAGGCTCTCCGAGCCGCGCTCCTCCTCACCCTCCAGCAGGTAAATCACATTCAGCGGCAGCGCGCCATCCTCGGCAATCACCTCCTGCGCCGCCAGAATCATGGCCATAATCTCGCCCTTGTCATCGGACGCACCGCGGGCATACACGCGGCCATCGCGGATTTCCGGCTTGAAGGGGTCGCTCTTCCACTCACTGATGGGGTCCACCGGCATCACATCGTAGTGCCCGTAAATCAGCACCGTGGGTGCGCCCTCCACCTTCGGGCTGTGCGCCACCACAATCGGGTGGATATCCGTCAGGTATTTCGTTGCAGAAAAGCCGATGCTGCTCAGCTTCTCCACCAGAAAATCGGCGCAGCGCTCCACATCACCCGCATGCTCCGCCTGGGCAGAAACACTCGGAATGCTCAAAAAGGCAAAAAGGTCATCAATCCGGGACATGCCACCATTATACCCCTGCCCCGCGCGCACGCAAGACTAAACGCTGGCATGCAGGCAATTCAGGATTTCAGGCGCCTTGTAAGCGGGCCTGAGTTTCTGCCTCCATCTTCCGCTCACGCTTCCACAAAGCATCTTCCTTGGCATCAACCTGTGAGCGGATTGCCGCCTCTATGCGTTTTTTCTCCTTCAAAAAATACTCGCGAGGCTTCGTGTAAGGTGTAGAATCTATGAACTCAGCATACTCTTTTTTGGCGCGTTCGAGAAAAAGCGCCTCCATGCGCTTCTCCATCTCACTCATCTCATCATCATCAGGTTTCTGGTAAGAATCCGCCCTATATCGCTCCAACTGGGGTTTCAAAAGCTTGTAATATTCCTGGTGCAGAGCATACAACCGCCCATCAATATAATCTTTTTGTATCTTGTAAATCGAGTCGTTGTACTGATTGTAAAAATCAATCCCCAACCACGATAATTTCTCCCTTGGGGATTCCTCGGTATCCGCATCAACAGCATCCAGAGTCTGGCGAACAGCCGCCAGCTCATTCTCCATAGCAAGGACACCCGCCCGGGCAATCTCCTGCGCTTGTTCATCCATCGCCTTGCGCTCGGCCAGAAGCTGGGAAAACCCTCGTTTCTCCGACATCTGGTGATACATTTCATCCGTCAGAACAGCGGCATCAGCCTCTGCCTTTTCCGTCTCCCACTTCCTGCTATTCTCCTCGGCCCTGGCATACCAGAGCGACCTCAGGGAACGGTACTGCTCCATGCACTGCGCCTCAAATTCCTTTTGTATCTGCTCCAGAGCGTGGGTCGACAAACAGTCCGCATAATCCTTCTCCAGGCGCAATCCTGTTTTCTCCAGTAGCATGCGCTCTTCCGCCGTATTCCACGTACAATACTTCTCAATATCCCTGATACCAGTTTGCAAAGCGCGGACACTCTGCAGTTGTTCATACCGCAAGCCCTCCATCTCACCCCGCCAGTCCTGCAGCAACCTATCAATCTTCTTCATCGCCGTTTTGCCCGGACTTTGCATTTCCTTCAAGGAAAAGCCCCGTCTCCTCGAAATGCCCCGTTCCTTCGGACTGGAACGGAATGCGTGCGTTCGGGCATCTTCCACGCCAGCGTTGTACAAGGACTCCAGCTTTGCAGCATAGCTCTCACGGCATGCCGCAGCTTTGTTCAACACCTCCTCATAGCGCTGAAGCACGGCCGGTATACCCAATTGAGAGCACGCCTTCTCATAAAACTCATCACTCAGCACCAATTCCTGCTTATCTGGAGCATCTTTCACCTGGGCCGCGCCCTCCTCCTGCACAGGCTCTGCTTGCTGCTGCCCCAGCAGAAACGCCCCGCCGGCCGCCAGCAGCACCGCAGGCACAGCCCACAACAGGAGGGAACGGCGCCGCCGCGCCACCGCCACCGGAGCAGCCCCGAGCAGCAGCCAATCCCGCCACTCACGGGCAGACTGGCAACGCGCCGCGGCCTCCAGCGCCAGATTCTGCATAATGCTCTGCTCCAGCACCGTTATGCCCGGCGGCAGCGGCTGCAAATCATCCTGCACCAGCCGCTGCTGGGCAGGCTCCGGCTGCATTCCGGCCAACAGCTCATACCAGGTGGCCGCCAGGGAATACAAATCCGTCCACGGGCCGATTTTCCCCTTGCCGCTTACCTGTTCGGGCGAGGCGTAGACCGGGGAGAACTCGCCCTGCGTCGTCGTGTCCACCTTCGTGGCGCGGTTCAGCGCCGAGCCGAAATCCACCAGCACCGGATTCCCCGCGGCATCAAACATAATGTTGCCCGGCTTGATATCGCGGTGAATCACCTGCATGCAGTGCAGATACTCCAGCGCCGAGAGCAGCTCCAGCAGCCAGTTCTGCGCCGTTTCCGGAGAAATAGCATCCCCCGCGGCTATCCTGTCGCGCAAAGAGCCGCCCTCCAGCCAGGGCATCACATAAAACATACTCCCTGCCGAGCGGAACACATCATACACCGGCACCACCCGCGCATGATGCAGCTTGGCCAGCGTCTGCGCCTCCTCGAACACATCGTTAATCGCGGCATCGTACTGAGCCTGCAAAGCTTCCGAATGAGGCCGCACCACCCCGGTCTGCGGGTCGCGGCGGCAGATGGAAGCCGGGAAGCACTCCTTCACCGCCACCGGGCGGTTCAGCTTCTCATCCCACGCGCGGTACAAAATACCGAAACCGCCCTGCGAGGCGGCTTCAATCAGGCGGTACTGCCCCAGCTGCGCGCCGGGCGGCAAAGCATCCACGGAATCATTCATAGGGAGGATTCGTCAGAACAAAACATCAATTTCCCAGACGCGGCACCTCATCTGCCAGGAACTCCGAAAGTGTCTTTCCCTGCGCAAAGGCACGCTTCTCCAGCGCAGCACGCGTGGCGGCATCCAGACTCAGTGTAATCTTCGTCTCCTCCTCCACCTGCACACGCCCCGGCATCACCAGCGGCAGCTCCTTCACCATCTCGCGGATGATATGCACCTTCGCTGCCGGTATCAGCTTCTTGGCCATCCAGTTGCGCACCGTTGCCTCCGATACATAGCAACGCTCCGCCAGCCAGGCGTAACTGTAATTGTTCGCCTTCAGCCAAATCTTGATACTCTTCTTCAGTTCCGACTGGTCTTGCGTCTCCACGGTGTAAAAGTAGCATTTTCGACACACATTTGCAAGCCGATTGTGTTCAATTTACCCGAAAATCAACCTGCATCCTGCAAATGAAGTTGACTTTTTCGCCCTTTTGCTACATATTATCTGACAGAAAGTAGCCTTATGACCACTAATATCATTTTCACCTGCCCAGCCTGCGGCAGCCATGAACTCATGAGCATCCAGCAAGCCGTACACCGCACGCCTATTACCCTCATGCGCACGGCTGGCGGAGAGTGGTCTGGCATACCCAGCGGAAACATCCAGGAACTGCACGGCAACACCCTGGGCTACCGCTGCGCCAGCTGCCGCTACCCGGATATCCCCAACCACGACACCAACGGCGGCTTCCACTGGCAGACGCTCGACCACGTAGCCGCCGCCGGCGTGCTCAGCACCCCGGGGGATGCACCCCTGCCCGCCATCTGCGCCACCATCTGCCAGCCGGACGGCACCACCCGCAGCATCACCCTCACCCCGCCGCACCCCGGCATCCTCACCGTCCCCGAACGCGCCGCCATCCTGGCCGCCCACCACGCCCCCGCCGGCTCCGTCCTCCTCGTCGAGGGGGTGTGAAGGCAGAAGATGAACATTTCTACACAAAATTCCCTCTCTACCCTTATGGAAGACAACATTCCGCAGGCCGTTGAAGAAATTGAAAAATCCAAGTGGTTCAAGAAGCTCAACAAACCCGAAATCATCGCCGGGCTTGAATCCGGCGCCGAGCTCTGGCTCAAGAAACACGGCACGAAAAGCAAAGTAGGCAGACAGCTGCACGCCGCGCTGCAGCTCTACCGCCAGAGCAAAGCCGGCAATGTGCTTACCCCGCGCAATGTAGCCATCCTCACCTTCAGCATCCTCTATGTTGTCTGGCCCATGGATGCCCTTGCCGACATCATCCCCGTCATCGGCTGGATGGATGACATCGGCGTGCTCTCGCTAGTCTTCACCGCCATCATCTCCAGCATGGCCACCACGGGCAAAAAGCCGGGAGAAGAGCCGGAGCCTGAACTTCCCGAAACACCCGCCGATCAGCCGGCGGATGCAGAAAAAGCCCCATAACCCGCCTGCACCATGTTCAAACACTTCATCAAGGACATTGCCGCGCGCAAGGCCATGATTCTGTTCAGCGATACCCTGCTGGGCCGCGCCATGCTCCGCAAGGGCGTGGAGCTCGCCAGCCGGGAGCTGGGCATCCCCCTCGATGTGCAGCCGGACTCCACCGACCGCGAATTCTGGCACATCCGCGCCGGGGCCCCCACCGCCCCCCTCTGCGTCAATATCCGCGTGCATGCCGAAACCCTCGCCGAACTCATCGAGTTCGGCGCCAATGCCTGGCTCGAAGGCAGAAAACTCCACCTCCACCACGATATCCTCCCCCTCCTGGCTAGGCATATGCAGAATACCCCTTCCGATTCAACCTACTTACAACCATGAACATCTCCGCCACCAGAATCTCTTTCGAAATGATGTCGGAAATGATGCTTTTTAAATTTCTCAATACGCTAAATGAAAACTAATTAACTCCATATTATTATGCTGGGCGATTTCATTCACTCATACACCCACGGACGCAGCTCTCAAATAACCGTTCTGAACAACCTGCCGGCAGGAACCCCTGTCGTTGCAATGGATGCTCCGGGGAACCTCAAGGAAGGTCTGCTCTGCCCCCGGTTATTCTTTGCCATTCTTTCAGACAAACCCGGACTTCTCATTGGGCAAAATGTCATATCTGATTCAGAAGATGGCTTGCTGTTCGAGATCCAGGAGTTTGAGGCTCCGGCCCAACTCACATATTTCACCTATGAAATACCGGACATGGAGCTGCCGCAAGCTCTGAAACGCGCCCAATCTAAAATCGGTCATCGATACGAACACGTCCTCCGCAGCTACCCCGGCGATGATTTCGTGGACGAATGTCTCACCGGGCGCGATATCCAGTGCCTGTTTGGCAACAGAAAGGAAGAAGCCGGCCAGCACTGGTGGACCCCGCTCGAAGTCACCGCGAAGTATGTTCTGGATAATCTCAACGAACTCATCGAGCAAGAAATCACCAAACCTGTTCCGCCTGATGAAAACATTTTTGAACGAAAAGCCAGGGAGGTAAAAAATAAGATTCTAAAACAAGTATACGCAGGCATCAGAAGTGTATCTCTGCAAGCATTGCAGAAGATTACACTTCCCCAATTGGAACACCATGCTATCCTTATTGAAGGCAGCCAGTGCATACTCTTTACCGAGGGTAGCATTCGGTTCATGTCCAAGGCGAACTTCTGCAACATGACGCCGAACACCCCCATCGGTGGCCCTGCGAAAGGCTTACCTCAGGGCAAGCCCGATGTGGAATCCCGGCTAATCACCAGAAATCGGGCAGTTCGCCGCATCTGCCGCGAAGCCATCTCCGCAGGTGAATGGGGAGATTTCAACATTATCCTCAATAACAGTGAACATTTCTGCCGCGATTGTCGGGAAGGTGCACCCTCCTGCTCACAACTGCCCGATAAAATCATCAACGCCATCAACGCCATTCTGGGAATCATTCTCCCCCGCTGGGCTTCATGGGTGATCGACATCATTTGGCGCTATTTCGACACTGACCCCGGCACGCACGGACAACTAGATTAAGCCGAAACGGTTCTGAAGCCACAGTCGGCAGCGAGAACACCACAGGCGCCACAGCAGCCCCCGGCCCGAATAAACTTTCCGGGAGAGGAAGCGGTGCGTATAAATCCCCACCACCAGGCTGAGAGCTACACCACCCACGGTACATAAGGCACCACTTCCGAGCGCTGCCACAGCGGTGCCTGTGGCCATGGCTGCGCCGCTGGTTCCGGCACCCACCAGCAAGCCCTGTTTCAGTCCGGCGCTGCCCTCCTGCTGCTGTTTCCATGCCATGGTGAGAGCAATGGCTGCGGCACACATGCTGATGGGATTGGCCGCAAGCGCGCCCGCCAAACCGCTGGAGGCTGCCAGCTCGGCCAGCTTCTTCACATCTCTTTGCTTACAGCCAACCACCACCGCTGCCGTCGAAAGCACCCCACCGAACAATTCCAGGCTATTTATCTGCAACATATCCCCCAGCCAGTCCTTGGGAATGTGCAGATGCTCACTCAACCAGGTGCTCATGGCGTGGAACTGCCCAGGTTCCAGAGAAACAATCGGCAGCCCTGATACGGAGAATAAATCCTTGCCCAGGTGCTGCGCGGTGCCCATAACCTCCTGCCACAACGTATCATCCGGCAGCGCTTTGGAGGCCGCCTCAAATGCACCGAAAATATCGTGCTGCCCATCCACCAGATGGTGCAGTTTCGAGCCCCCGGTATGCAAACTCAAGTAGACGCTGTCAATCGCCTTATCATACGCCGTGGTGTTCGGCGTGTTAATCAGCTCTGCCAACCGCTGCGCCAAACCATGCCCACTGGCCGACCCCAGAACAGGGTCGGCCAGCAAGCCGGGTTTGTGACATCTGAAGCGGGGAAGCTTCATGACTTAGGCTGCAGAATCTGCAGGGTGCCACCCTGTTTTGGCAAGTTATATTTGCCATCGGCCCCCTTGTTGATCCGCTTTCCGTTCAACAGAAGGATGCACTCGGATGGCTCATTCTGAATCTCCAGAATAATCATCCCATCGAGGGAATCCGGCAGAAGAATTTCGCGGGGTACGTGTGCGCTGATTTCGTATGTCTTGCCGTGAACTTTCATCTGGCACGTGTGGCTTGAGAATACGTCCAGCGATGTCGTTGATGAATTCCTTCCGTGTTGAATTAAGACAATCCCAACAATGACCAGGAAAATCACGCATCCCACGATATATTTTAGCGGTTCTCGTTCCTTTATACGCTCCTCTTTGTCCTCGAAAGTACATCCGGCCTCGAGCGATAAATCAGCATTTTCCACAGTGAAGCCATCGTTCAGGTATACCTTGATACCGTCAGACGCAGAGAGACGGTAGCGTTGCAGGTGCTCGATTGCTTTCTGTGTCTGGGAGCCTTTTGTCCGGACATTCTCCCACAATAGTAGCTTGTACTTCGGGCAATCGCTGGAGAGCAAGGGTTCATTCTCCTCTATCTGGCGCTCTATTTCTTTCTGCAATGCAGGAATGTCAACCGTGCAGAAACCGTCATCCGTCTGTGTATAGGTTTTCTGAGCCGCCTCCCACGCGCGATTTTCGCCCTGGATGGGGAGCTTCAGGTAGGCTAGAGCCAGTGCGCGAGCCTGTGTCTCGGTCAGCGCTTCCAATGCGATTTCCAGGCGAATGGTACCGCCGTGTTTCTCACTTGTGCCCGGCATGTAAACCGTGATGAACTCGTGATACTGGTCCCCTTTTTTCTCTATGCACAGGGTATAGAACAGGCTTCCCTGCAGAGCGGTCAGACCATCAGTTGATATCTGGGGTGGGTTCCCTATCCATGAATAATCAACTGTTCTACCCCTGGAGCGGACGTAAAGTCTGAAATTGTTCTTTTGCATATGTTGCTGGTTATGAGCGTGGTTTATGGATAGCGATTTCTTTGTCGCAGAATTCCTTCAGGTGCTGTTTTATTTCCTTTGCGCATTCCTCCGCAAGGTCATAATGAGTGATGCCAAACTTATTTTTGGTCTTAATATCCCATCGTTTGTTGAGCTCAGCCAGCTTCTTTTCGTATGTGGCCATACCATCGTGTAACAATTGAATCAACGGGATACTGCATTTTCGCTGTTTTCGGGGCCCGATTTTCTTGTACACCGGTATACGCTCCTCGTTGTATGTAGTGAAGATAACGCCTCCCAGTGTGTAAACAGGCGTTACATATATGGAAGCTTTGGCGTTCTTCAGGCAGGCGATGAGGCTTGCGTAATTTTCTTTGAATTGTTCAATAACCTTTTCTTCTTCAAGTTGCCATCTCTCGCTTCTGCTCAGAACGAAAATAATGCTTTTTCCTTTAAGCAACCCATTCTGGGCAGCTTTATCCAACCATGATTTTACCGTGCTAGTGCAATTGAAATCATAGTGAAAAGAGCCACCTGTCATCATTGCCGGGGTGTCGATGCAATACATATAGGCATCGGAAGATTCGATGAGCTCCGAGGTCTCTTTATCGCGTCTCCCCTCAGGGTCGTGAAACCAACCGCCAGGAATATCCTGGAACTGAATCAGATAGTGGAACTCCTTGTCGTGGAATAGTCCTTCGCCAGACTTGATGCCGCGGAAATTGTAGCACACGGACGCAGCAGTACCAACAATTTGCTGTCGGTTATCTACATATTGTTGTCCTATTTTCTTTCCCTCAATGGTTCGGTTGAGTCGCTGAAGCTGCTTATTCAAGGCATCGAGGGTTTTGCCCTTGTCTGTTTCCTTATCCGGGGCAAAGGCGAGGTGGGCTCCAACATTGCCTGAAACGAACTCTTCGTGCATGCAGGCCAGCAGCGAGGTCTTGCCGGTGCCCGTGCCTCCTATCATCAGAATCTTAAAAGGAGACAATTCATAGGAATCGATGGTGATAGATTTCCCATCCCGCTTGGTTTTTCTGGATCCTTTGCGCTTGATATTTATCATGTTGAAATATGAATGTTTGGTATTGAAAAAGTTATGAAGGCAAGGTGCCGCTGGTGTTTTTCCTGCTGATGATGACATTACGTAACACCTGAGTAAGGATGGGAGTCAGATACCTGAGACTGCCCAAATACGGGATGGCCATGGGGGCTACACTGATGATGAACTGAACAAATGCCTTTGCAACCTGAATAGACCGTTTCTTGCCTTCCCGGCAATAACGGCTGAAATGCTCACAGTTGTTGGAAAAAATGCAGTATTCCCCCCATGCCTCTGCGTGGAATAACCACCAGACAGCTCTGTTGCGGCTCAGAAGTCGCATTTCGGTAGTTTCCTCCTTGTAGACAACAGCCGTTCCATTCATTGACGTGTGGCTGATATTGTGGAAAATCGTTTGCGGGTCCAGTTTGAGCCGGTTTGAATCATCCGGCGTGCGGCAGGTGGAAAAATGGAGCATCTGCCCGGCTTCCAGAGCAATACCGTGGTGGGTCCCTTCATGAACCGTCGGGTTCAGAATCTTTTTTTTCAGCATACGCTGAATCTTGGGATGCGCCTTCAGTTGCCTTGCAACAAGCTTCACATCTATATTGAGCGGCACCTGCCAATGCTGACCGGCGGAGGCATCTTGCTCAATCTGCTCGAGCACATTGCCCCCGGTCAGACATTCATCCACGAAATCATCACCCACGTAACTGCGGAGTCCGGTTAAGGGGGTATCAAGCTGTTTTCTCATGCGGTCTTTGGCCTGTTGCAGAACTTGCTCCGGAGGCAGCTCATTCTCTATATGGTAGATATAGAGCTCTCCATACTGCTTTTTGAAAAACTGAACAGAGCTGTCCTGAATGCTGAAACCACAGCTGTTGATGTCATTGCCAAGGCAGCTCTGGTATATGAGCGTACCGTTATCTGAGACGATGGCAAACTGTATAGTTCCTGCTATGCCGTACCTTTCGAGCTGCCGGGCATCACTGACACCGACCACTGCCATGCCTGGCCGTAATTCCCCTGCCGGAGTATAGCCCTCCAGTTCTACCTTTTTCAGAAAATGTCCCAACATGGCTTTTTAATATGATTTTAAATCAGCAAGGGCCTTTCCCAGCCGTGCCAGCGGGCCGTTATCTAGTCTGCTGTTCAAGGCAGATTCGATTTCCTCCATGGCTTTGCCCTCGGTGGGGATGTCCTTGTTCCTGATGGTCTCTGCCGTGGGCTCGGATTCCTTTCCTTCTAACAGCAAATCTTCCGGCCTGGGGAGGTCCAGATTGCGCAGAGCCGGGCATTCTCCTTGCCACATGTCGATGGCTTCGCTGTATGTGCATCCAATATTCTTATCCTGAACTTTATTAATAATCTCTTTAATCAGTTGCTGGATAAAGTAGAACCGCTTGTTGTGGTCGGAGTTATTCTTGGCGATATCCGCGAGATTCACACGACCTTCCTTTGAATTGAAAGTCTCGAAAGCGGTTCTCTTATAGGTCTCCCGAATCGCCTCGATGCTGGACATAATCGCGTGCGCGACGCCCAGGCGGGCCTCGTCCGGCAGATCCGGACGAGGAGACTCTGTCGCTGCGTCAAAATTCGGCCAATCACGTGTGGCCTGGGATTCTGAATCAGCGGTTAAGGTATAGCTTCTGTGGAGGTTTGATTCCTTCTGGGGGACCTCAACGAACATGCGATGAAGGTCTTCCCAGGAGATAGATGTATGTTCACCTGCCATATGAATGAAGGGTAAGCGATGACTGTGGATGATTAATCAATAGCCTTCTTGAGCTCCTTGAGCATCTGGTCAAACTCCTTGGCCGTGGCCTGGCTCTGCTTCATGCGATTGTAGTCATCGCGAAGAATGATGCTGGTGAACGGACGAAGCCCCTTGCGCCAGCCGTTGCGGCAGCAGCTCTGGGTGGAAAGCTTCTGACTGGCATCGCCCATGAAGTCCTGCAGCAGGGCCTCGAACTTATTGGAGCTCGATACCATGGTGGTGTAGATGAGGGTGAAGCTCAGCTTGCACAAATCCTCTATGAAGCTGCTGATATCCTCTACGCTCGCATTGTTGTACGAGAGAACCTCTGCAGTCTGCAGCCAGGGTACCCATGCTCTGCCTGCGGTCGAGTTACTGAGAGTTTGAGACAGGGAATCTACCAGGGCCTGTCGGCGATCGTGCCTCCAGCGGTGCGGGTCGAACAGGTTGAGAGCGGGTCTCAGCTCATAGCGCATCAGACAGCTCATCTGTGTGTCGAGACTGGCAAATTCTCTCAGGTTTCCAATGATGAACTGCACATCGTCATTTTCATCCTCTTCCCTGGATTGAGGCTTAGTGCGTTCGCTCATTTTCTTGCACAGATTTGTCAGCTTTTCTGCAGAGGTCTGGCCCGGGCAGAGCTGTTCCTCTACGGCCGGATCCTGCAGAGCCTGGGCAATCACATCATAGACCGCATCCTGGACAACGGGGCTGATGTCCTCGATAACCTGTGTGAGCTTCTCCACTGTTTTGGACATCTTGCGTGCTACCTCAGGCATCAGCACATAGCACGGTTCCGTATTGCGGTTCCGATAATTCTTGCATTGCTCAACGTTGGCGTAAGTCTTGAGCCATTCCTGGATGCTGGCCATTTCCTGCTTGCAGATTTCGCCGATTCGGGAATTCAGCTCCCGGAGGGATTCATGATCGGCGCATGTGCTGGTCAAATGACCGAATCCGGTAACCAGACTATCCATGAAATAAGATTCCCGTGATTTACGAGGTGAGTCGAATTCCTCCGCGAACCAGCAGTCGTACATGTCGTACAGAAGCCCCTCCACCTCTTCGGACATGGGGGGCATCTGCTCGCGCAGAGGCTCGTATACATGGGCTCGCACTTCTTCACGAAGTTTTCTCCACTTGTCCTTAAATAGCTCAAGCAGTTCCTTATCCTGCGCCGGAATGGC
>JAFNWZ010000415.1 GCA_017379255.1 Akkermansia sp.
AGATGGAAGAAATACGAGCAATCATCGATCATGATTCGCCAAAACGAGAGCTGGCCATCATCTATGCCCGTCGCTGGCAGAAAGAGGATATTCTGCAAGTGCTGCTGGATGAATCAGAATACCTTTCCCCGTACTGTTTCAACAACTGGTTCAAACGCAGTCAGAACACCGAACACAACATGAGTCTGGAAGATTTACTTCTCAGTAACACCTATTACAATCTCCTGATTCAGGTTATTGACAAATCACTACATCTGAGTAACGCGGATGACGCAATCGCCAAATTGCAGCTTCTGCAGCGCAGTGCTATAGTTGCAGAGGTCCGGAAACGGGCTGGCGCTATCCTGGAATCAGCAGCAGCGAAAGGCGCCGTCATTTCAAGCCCCGGCTCCGAAGCATAGGTCTCTCCTATGCTTCGGCCTCATTTCCGGAGCATAGAATTCGCGACAGGGCATTTAAGTGTATTTTATATCGCTAACCCGGCGTTTTGAAGTTGACATTTTCATGGTTTAGATTTAACTTATCTTAAAGAACCAAGTTTCCCTTTCCTCATGAAGAAGTCCACACGTTCCTTCCTGCTCTTGTCGCTTACCGGCTGCATGTTCAGCTCCTGTGTGTACATTACCCAATCCGTGCCCGATATGCCCTACGAAGGCAGCGCCGGGCGCACTGCCTATCCGGACACCTGGCGCACCGTCCAGCCTGTGGGCATCAACTACGCGCCCACCCCGGCACCGGCTCCTTCCATTCCCGAACCGACCGCAGCGGCCAATCCCGCCACCCCGCTGGATCTGACCAAGCCGATTCTGGCTACCACCACTCCCAAGGTGACTAAGGCCGCAGCGCCTAAACCCGCGGCCACTCCCAAGGCTGAGCCCAAGCCCGCCACCCCGGTACTGCAGCCGGTGGTCACCAAGCCTGCCCCCGCTGCTGCCAGCACGCAGACCACGGACATGAGCCAGATTACCAACACCGGCCCCATTCCCGTGGCCACCCGCGTGCCCGGCGACCCCACCCGCGTGTATAACCCGCTCAACCCCAGCAAGACCATCCGCGTGGTGGATAAGAACGGCAACCCCTACCCCAGCGGCAAAGAGCTGAAGGTGCGTGGCACAAACTTCCACTTCTACGCGCCGTAAAGCATGAGTTCCCTCCCCTTCGAAAAGGTCTGCATTCTGGGGCCCGGACTGCTCGGCGGCTCCATTGCCATGGCTGTGCACCAGCACCTGCCGCAGTGCGGGCTGCGCATCTGGGCACGCCGCCAGCAACCGCTTGATTTCATACGCGAGCGTGGCATCACCGAACACACCTACACCGATGCCCGCGAAGCCGCACGCGGCGCAGACCTCATCATCCTGGCCACCCCCATCGGCGCGTTTGAGGAACTTTCCCGCTACATCCTTTCTGCCGTTTCCAAGGAAGCCATCATCACCGACATCGGCTCCGTGAAAGCCTATGTACACCGCACCACCGGAGCCATGCTCACCAGCCGCGGGCGTTGCTTCATCGGCTCGCACC
>JAFNWZ010000416.1 GCA_017379255.1 Akkermansia sp.
AGAAGCAGGACGACATGCGCCATGAGCTACAGGTTAGAGTTAACCTCTCTTTGGGTAGTTTTTGGGGAAAGGCGAAATTTATTCCCAAATCTTTTCTTACGCCGACAAAAAAGACGCGTTGGCGATTTTGTGGAACTCCATAATCCGATGCATTGATGAGTTGGTATTCAACATCATATCCAATGTCATTCATTGCTGAAAGATCTTCTACTATAACACTAGCTAAATTTCTTCCATCTATGTATTTAGTTGAAAGGAGTCCTTTCACATTTTCAAAAACAATGACCTTAGGCATTTTCTCTTTGATTATCCGAAGGCATTCTTTATATAACATCCCACGTGAATCATGAACTCCTTTTCTGTTACCTGCATTAGAGAATGGCTGGCAAGGAAACCCAGCAGTTATTATATCACCGTCAGGTATTTCATTTTCATCTACCTCTAAAATGTTTCTAGCATCTATTTTACCAAGGTTTAGAGAATAAACAGCCTGTGCGTCCAAATCGAAATCATTGGCCCACACAATTTCAAATCCAGCTTTTTCAAAGCCTAAATCCATGCCTCCGCAGCCGGAAAATAGTGAAATTAGTTTGGGAGTATTAGAGTGCGTGGTATTAGAATCATTTTTCATAGGAGTAGAGAAGTCCAAATTAAGTAGAGGCGTGAGTTCTATGCATGCTTTCGATTTTTTTGTGGGCTTCATTGCGCTGCGTGTAGTAAGCAGTGTATACTGAAAAAAAAGACTTTTGTCAATCTTAAAGTCAGGTCGCTTAGATGCTGCTTTACTAGAGCCGTGCATGCTTCTGTGGTAGGATTCTGCTAGTGTTATCGTTTTTTCGCTAGAAAATTCAAAAATCTTGATTTTATCCAATCGGCGTGATAGCGTGGGGGTATGGAATGGAAGAATCTTCTGTCTACTGAGCGGCTGGGGGCGGGGAGTGCGGATTCGGCGCATCGTTCTGTGTTTAATCAGGACTATGGGCGAGTGCTGTATTCGAGTGCGTTTCGACGATTGCAGGATAAGACGCAGGTGTTCCCCCTGGGCCGCAATGATTATGTGCGGACGCGCCTGACGCATAGTCTGGAGGTTTCCAATGTGGGGCGTGGATTGGCTATAGAGTTGCAGGATATCGTAGAAAGAAAAGAGGGGGCGGGGATTCCTCTCTTGTCGGGAATGGGCGATATCGTATCGACTGCGTGTCTGGCTCATGATATCGGTAATCCTCCCTTTGGTCATTCCGGTGAGACGGCTATTGAATCGGCTGTCCGCGAATTGACGGGGCAGACGGGATACACTTTCGAGGGCAATGCGCAGGGATTCCGCCTGCTGACCCGTATTTGCGACCCGATTAAGGATAGCGGGCTGAATCTGACCTGTGCCACCTTGGGGGCGTTTACCAAGTATCCCTGTACGCTGGATACGGTAGATAAAGCAATCTACAAGAAGTTCGGCATTAATGCCTCGGAGCTGGATGTATTTGAAGTGGTCGCGGAAAAGTGTGGGCTGCCACAGTTGAAGCCAGGGGTGTGGGTTCGTCATCCCCTAGCATATATGATGGAGGCGGCTGATGATATCAGCTACCTGATTGCCGATTTGGAAGATGCTTTCCTCTCTAAGATCATCACGTTTGACGAGACGGTTGAGCAGCTGTTTAAGCTGGCTCATTTTTCTGCCGAAGCGCAGAATAAGGTGATGACTGAAAAGAATCGGTTAGATGCGGAGGCTGGCGTGCGCTATGCTCGAGCCATTGCTGTGGGCCGTTGTATCAAAGCCGCAGCCAAAACGCTGGATGAACACTACGCTGACATCATGTCGGGCTGCTTCCGTAAGAGCCTGATGAAACATTCTCCTTACGCAAAAGAGTACGAGGAAGTGAGTGATTTTTCCGTTCAGCAGATATACAGCCATGAGAGCGTGATTAAAGTAGAAGTTACCGGTTTCAATGTCATTAAGAAGCTGATGGAACTCTACCTGCAATGGGTAGACGAACCCGATTCTCCGCTTTCAAAGAAAATCGCTTGCATTCTCCATGCAGACAAAGCCAAGCTTAATGACTCCGACTATCGCTTTGCCCATGTCATTGACTATGTCTCCGGCATGACCGACTCCTACGCCCTCAAAACCTACACCGACCTCTTCGGGTGTGTGCCGATGGTGTGATATATGCGGGACATTAGCGTTGGTTTCTTCAAAAAGTCCACCCGCAAGGGCTGGGCTTTTTTTAATTTCAAAAAAGATGCCGCAATACAGAAAATCTGTTTGACGAAAGCAACGTTTTAGGATACAAGGTTAGTGAGGGTTAGTATTATGCAAAAAAGAGATAAAACAGTGAGTTATAGACGGGCTGAAATTCGTAATCGTGAGGGCAATCTTATAGAGAAAACCTTGCAGGATTTGATGTATGAAGCATTGGCTGTAGAGTTTGTTCCTGACCCAGTAAAGCTAGATTATGGCGTTGAGGGACCGGGAACATCTATGCTGCTTTATACTAGAAAAAATAGAGAGCCTTATAATCGAATGGGATGTTTATGTGGGAGTATATCATTGTACGATGATGAGTCGAAAGTTCCATTGATTGATTCTGTGTATGATGATGGCAGTGATGAGCTATACACAGAATGTGTTCCACCTGTTGATTCTCAAAATAAACGAAG
>JAFNWZ010000417.1 GCA_017379255.1 Akkermansia sp.
GTGGTAGATACACCGGAAGAAGCTGATTATGCATATTTACATGTATGGCCGAGAAGTAACGGTATGGTATTCTATCAGTATGCAATGCCAGTTATCGAAATGGTAGACAACCAGCTGTTTGACGCACGTGAAGCAAATACTCCTTGATGGAGCTCACAGAACTGGTCAGCGTCAGCATCTTCTCCAGCTGCACCACTTCCGTCACCGCGGTGTTATTCTCCAGCTTGTCCGGGCGTTCGTAAATATCCGACTTGAGCACAGCCACCAGCTGCACCGGGCCGTCCATCCTGGTATTGGCAGGAATCGTGACCGGGTACGAGAAGCTCAGCGAGTTCATACCAACGGTGAAATCACCGAGGCTGCCCAGATCCGCGCCCAGGTTGATATTCTGCGTCACGCTGCCCAGCACCACCATATCCGCCACGCTGCCACCGGCAGGAATCATGCCGAACACAATCTCCACCGGGCCGTTTGCCGTCTCAGTGCCGATGTTACTCAGAGTGCACTGCAGCTGCACTGTTCCGCCAGGCATCAACGCAGCGCCAGAGTACGCCAGCCCCAGTTGCAGATCGGCAGAGGGCGGGTAATCCACCGCCAGGTTGCCGATGCAACCACTGTTATCATCCGTCAGCACGGTGAGCTCCTTGCTCTCCGTCACCTGGGCTACCAGCTTGTAATCGCCGGGAGTAAGACCAGGCACATCACTCAGCAACAGACTGCGGGTCAGCTCCATCACGCCGCCGGCAGCCAGCGTCCCGATGGTGGCAATATCCAGCAGCACCGAATCGGCAGCCACGCTGCCATCCTTCGTCAGCCAGATTTCCACCTTCGTGTTCACGGCTTCCTTGTTGCCGTTGTTACGCACACTGAAGCTCACCTGCACGCTACCGCTTGTCAAGCCTTCATACTGGGTCTCTGTGGGCACAACCGCCGTATCCGGACTGTAGACATCAAACCGGATGGACGGAGTTGCAAGCGGATTACCGGCCGGGTCGGTCACGCTGGCCGGCAGCACAAGGCTGTAAGAACCAGCCGTGGGGAACTCAGCCACATACAGACGGATTGTCTGCGGAGTGACCATCTCTGCGCCCGTAATCGTTACCGGCGAGAACGGATGTGCAATCATGAGCATCTGGTTGACATCCAGCGTGCTGCCATCCACTTCACCGTCCATCAGCAGGTCGATGTATTTCGGAGCCGTCGAATCCGGAATGCGCACATACTGCACGCGCTGCGCCGTCACATCGGCCAGGAAGTCCAGGCGGCAATCGCCGCTGCCTTCCGGCAGTGTCAGGTTCTTGCCATACTCATTCTTCAGGCCGCTGCCCAGCACCACATGGTACAAACCATCTGCGGGAAGCGCATCAAACTGCAGCGTCAGCTCGCCGTTTGCCTGGCTCCAGCCGGTTATCTCCACGCGGTCGCCCATCAGGTTCTCCAGGTAGATATTGCCGGCAATCGTGCTCTCATCCACCACGTGGGAGAACTTCACCGTCATGCTGCGCGTCCCAGCCGAGGCCAGCGTATCGCCCACCAGGCTGCGGGCCGCAAACTCAGCCTCAGGCAGACCGACTATCCAGCTGTCCAGAATCACGCAATCCTCATTGTAGCCGCTGATCTTCGCAATAATCTGCTCCTTCGAGAGCCCCTCGCCCCAGTAGTTGCCAGAGAGGTCAATCTTCTTATCGGCAGAAAGGTTCGACAGGCTCACCGTTGTGCCAGAGAAATCATTGCCGGAAATCTCCGTCACCGTCGCGCGGCCATCAATCGTCAGCTTCTTGATGCCCGCGGTATTGGTGATGGAAACTTCTGCACAGTAATTCACCTGAACATTCTGGTTATTTACCTGGCAGTCCGTCAGAGTGAGGCTACCCGATGTATACGTCTGCGAGTTCAAGGTGACCCCATTCAGGAGCACAGTAGCCCCCAACGCAACAGACAAATAACCATTCAGGTTCAGACTGCCACCCTCCATAGTCAACGAGGCCCCCTCTTGTAATTGCAGGTACTGCACATTGTCCAGCGTCGCATTCTTCAACTCTATGACAGCACCATTACCACCGTAGACAGAGTTATATCCAAGGCCGACTATGGCCGCAGACTCTGTCGTATTCTCAGCCTTCAAGGCGCCATTCACCATAAGTGCGTCGCTCCCTTGCAGCTGCAGGCACACGCGCTCTGCCAAGGTCGTGGCCCTACCGCTGGCAATGCTTACATCCCCGGCGGACTTGTACCCACCGGGAAGCAGCTCTGCGGAAAGCTGGCCAAGCGTGCAATCGCCCAGCGAAGACACACCGATGTATGCCCCCTCAGCCGTGGTGCTCAAGGTAAGCTTATTAAGCAGGGTTTCTACATTACCGCTGAAGCTCTGCAGGCGAATGGCTTCAGCCGACGTCA